>NZ_JCAKNE010000033.1:0-45534 GCF_059515965.1 Propioniciclava sp. LT432
TTATGTGGGTGATGTCTGTCAAGCGGGGGTTTGATCGAGGCGTTCGAGGAGGTTGGTGTAGACCTCGGCGCGGCGGGTTTGGCCTTTGGCGCAGGCGTCGTCGCGTTGGGCTTGCAGGGTGGGGCGGTGTTCGATGGTGGTGAAGAACATGGTGCAGGACTCGCAGATGGTTTCGTAGCGGCAGTCGAGCTCGATCGGGCGGGCGCAGTAGCCGTTGCCGAGTAGACGCTTGCTTACCTCAGCGTGCAGGCTGGTCATGGCTGGTCCGGCCGCGTCGGCGGGTAGGCGCACACCTGTTGCGCGCTTGGTGCCGGTGGCGCTCTTTGCGACATCTGTCGTGGTGGGTGTGGTCGTGGCGTAGAGGGACTCGATCTTGCGGGTGACGTTGAAGTATTGGTCGGCGACGGTGCGGTCCCCGATCCGGGCGTAGACCATGGTCATGGACAGGTCAGCGTGTCCGAGCAGAGCGGCGATGGCTTCCAGGCTCATGCCGCGGTTGATGGCTTGGGTGGCAAGGGTGTGACGCAGTTGGTGGGGGTGGACGTGGCCGAGCCCGGCACCGGATGCGGCCTTCGCGACGGCCTTGTCGATGCGGGTCGGTGGGATCGGGCGGCCCCGGTCGAGTAGGAGCAGGTCGCTGGCCTGCCAGTCGGGACGGTCGGCGAGCCAGTCGTCGATCAGGGTCTTCAGCTGCGGGTCCAAGGGGATGTACCGGTCGTTGTGGAGCTTGCCGATGGGGGTGCGCAGCCAATAGCCGGTGCCGATCTGGACGACGGCGTCGATGGTGAGGCCGAGCAGTTCACCGCGCCGCATCCCGGTACGGGCCAGGGTCTGCACGATGAGCCGGTCGAGTCGGTTCGGCAGTGCTCGGGCGGCAGCCATGAACGCGGCTGCCTGGGCGTCGTCGAGGAACTTCGGAAGTGGCTTGTCCAGGCGGGGACGGTCGTCGCGGTACACGGGTACCCGGGCGGGGACGTCGTCGTAGCCCCACTCGATGATCCGGGTGAAGAACGAGCGCAGGTGGCCCATGCGCATGGCCAGGGTCGTCTTGGTCAGCGGCTTGCCTCGGTGTCCCGGCCGTGCTGCGAGCCAGGTCTTGTAGCCCTCGACGTGTGCGCGATCGATGTCCGCGACCCGCACCACCAGGTGAACGTCGCCGTCGCCGCCGGGATCGGTGCCGTGCTGGTCGGCGCTGTGGTGGTGGATGAGGTAACCGGCGAACTGGCGGAGCGTGGTGTCGAACAAGGTGACCGACGCCGGGCGTAGTGACAGGGAGCATTGATGCAGGTAGCGACGCATTGTTGCGGTCATGACCGGGGCGTGGGCTTCGAGGTGGTCCCAGTCGACTTCGGCGACGGGCCGGTGAATCCAGCGTCGTCGCTTGTCCGGGGAGGGTGCTTGGCCACGGTGATGCATGAGCGCGTCGAGCCCGAACAGTGGGGTGGACAGTGACTTGTGCGGGATGGCGTCCTTGCCTGCGGTCACGGACTCGAAGAACACTGTTCGTGCCCGCTGGTAGGCGGCGGGGGTGAGCGCGTCGGGACCCGTACCGGCGATCACGGCAATGCGGGACAGGTGGGTCCACATGCGGCCGATCTCTTTGTCGCAGAACCCGAGCTGAGCGGCCTGGCCGTTGAACCGGTCGTACTGGTCGGGATAGGCGGTACGCAGGTAGACGCCCCAGCGGCATCCAGACCCCGTCACGAAGGCAGGATCGACACACAGGCCAGTCGCCACAGCAGCGTGGGCGGCAAACGACATGACCTCGCTTCGTACGGCCCGCCGGGTCATGACGTCGGCCGCGTTCCAAGCGGCAAGAGTGGTGAAACGCCGGTCGAACCCAGCCACGCCCTGGCGGCGGGTCTGGCGGGCTGCGGGCGTCGCGCCGGCCGCGATGTACGCGTCCGCGAACCAGCGCAGCACGTCGACCGCCTCAGCCACAGCACGGTCCGGCGATGACGTCGGCGCCGGGGACGCACTCACTGGGCCTGTAGAGGGGGTCACGACACCGCTCCGTTGTTGTCGTAGATGTCGGCGAGCACGGTCATGGCGTCGCGATACTGGTCGGCGAGCCAGTCGTTGGACAAGTGCAGGTAAAGGCGAGTCGTGTCGAGGTTCGCGTGCCCCGCCTGGGCCTGGATTGCTTCCAGGCTCATCCCAGCCTCACGCAGGCGAGTGAAGCACGTATGACGCAACTCGTGGCACGTCGCATGAGCGAGCCCGGCTCGGCGGCGGGCTCCGGCGAGGACCTCGTCAAGCCCCGCCGCCGTGAGCGGACGACCCCGGTTGGGGCCCTTCAACACCACGAACACGCGCTCGCCGTCGCCGTCGCGTGGCCGCTCGAGGGACAGGTAGGCGTGTAGGTGAGTGAAGAACAACGGATCGACCGGGACGATCCGTTCGTGACCGCCCTTGCCCGCACAGATGAACACGCGCTGGTCGCCTGGCTGGATATCGGTGAACCGCACGCCGAGGACTTCGCAACGCCGTAGCCCGGCGCGCAGCATGAGCGTGACCATCGCCAGGTCCCGTTGCGTGCGCAGCGCGTTCGTCAGCGCGACGGCCTCACCCGGAGCGAGGATGCGCGGCAGACGCTTCGGGGCCCGGACCAGCGGTGCCCCTCGCAGCGACCGTGTCCTAGGGGTGATCGATCGCGGGACGGGCTGGCGCTCGCACACGCCACGCGCGATGAGGTAGTCGAACAACGAGGTCACCGTCGCCAACCGGCGCTTGATCGTGGAGGCCGCCAACCCCTGCTCGCCATCGGACAGGCGCACCACGTTCCCACCACGTCGTGGCTGGCGTTGTGCCTCGATGAACGCCAACACGTCCGCAGTCCCCACGGCCAGCGGCCGCTTACCCACCACGGTAAAGAAGACCTTCAAGTCGAAAGCCTGCGCCGTCACCGAGTTCGGACGCAGCCGCGCCGCAGTGAACCGCAGATACTCATCCAACAGCGCGTCACCCAACTCGGGAGCGGCGCCGCGCGAGCGGGCAAGGACAGGCACGAACAACTCCATCAACAGCTCCAGCCACGAGAACGACGACCACATCGTCGACCCCGTCACGAACCGCCATCCACCCGGAGTCGAGATCACCTACATATCAAGCCCTTCTTCGCCAAAGAGGTCCGGTGACCGCGAAGTACGCGTTCATCAACAGCGAAGAAGGCAACTACTCGATCCGGAGCATGTGTCGGTGGGCGAGGGTGTCGAGGGCCGGCTACTACGAGTGGCTCAACCGGCCGGTCTCGGTGACCCAGCGGTGGCGCGACGAGCTCGGCGACATCATCGAGGTCCTGTTCGCCGACTCCGACGCCACCTACGGCTACCGACGGATCCATGCCGCCTTGGTGCGGGCCGGGAGGCCGTGTGACCCGCAGACGGTGCGTGCGATCATGGCCGAGCGTGGCTTGGTGGCTTGTCAGCCGCGCCGCAGCGGGCCCAGGACCACGATCCCGGCTGACGCGAAGGATCTGCCGGATCTGGTCAACAGGGACTTCACCGCCGACGAGCCCGGGCTCAAGCTGGTCGGCGACATCACCTACATTCCGACCTGGCAGGGGTGGGTGTATCTGGCCACCGTGCTGGACTGCTGCACGAAGAAGGCCGTCGGGTACGCGATGGCCGAGCACATGCGAACCGAGCTGGTCACCGACGCCCTGGCCATGGCGATCAGTAATGGCCATATCCGCAGCGGGGAGACGATTTTTCATTCGGATCGCGGGACTCAATACATGTCGGCCGAGTTTGCCGAGTTCACGCGCGCGGCCGGGATTGTTCGGTCGGTCGGACGGACTGGTATCTGCTATGACAATGCGTGGGCTGAGTCGTTCAATGCGACCTTGAAAGTGGAGCGGGTTCATCGGACCGTGTATCCGACTCGGCGGCATGCTATCCGGGATATTGCACGCTACATCGAGTTGCGTTACAATCAGAAACGGTTGCATTCCGCGCTTCAATATCGTACCCCGAACGAGGCAGAGCAGGACTGGTACGAAACCAACAAGGCAGCCTGAAACATGAATATCAAGCGGTCCGGATTTCATCCCGCAGCCCAGTCCGGATGTCCTACGACCCGACCACCATCGCCTACCGCGACGCGCGCCTCGCCAAAGGATGGACCAGCAAGGAAGTCTTCCGAGCCCTCAAACGAGCCGTCGCACGTGAAGTCTTCCGCGCCCTCGCTGGGCACACCCAAGCACCCGACTACTCCGACCTCAGACCAGCCAGACGAGCCAAGAACCTCACGCTCACCGCGGCAGCCCAACACCTCGGCGTATGGCCCGCACGAATCGGAGAACTCGAACTCGGCAGACGCCCCAACCCCGAACTCGCAGTGCGCTACCGAGAATGGCTCAACGCCGCTTGACACGGAATAGGAGCCTCACCCCCCGTCCTCGAGCCGGTCGACGCGGACGGACGCCCCACCCCGGCGGGTGAACGATCCGACACGGTCCTGCTGACCAACCTGGCCAACGGTGTTCAACCGATCATCCGCTACGACCTCGGCGATTCGGTGGTCACCCGACCCGATCCCTGCCCCTGCGGGTGCCCGCTGCCCGCGATCAGGGTCGCCGGGCGACACGACGACATCCTGCACCTGCGATCCGCTGACGGGTCCATCGTGGACGTCCCACCTCTGGCCCTCGTGCCCCTGTTCGAACAGACCGTCGGCGTCCGGCTCGCCAGATGGTGCAGACCGGACCCGCGGCACTCCGCGTCCGCCTCGACGTCGACCCTGACCAGGACGCCGAGACGGTGTGGCGCGCTCTCACCGGGAGGCTGGCGGGCTACCTCCACACGGCGGGCTTGGAGAATGTCGAACTGGTCCGTGCCGATGAACCGCCCCGGAACCAGGAGAGTGGAGCCAAGTTCCGTCACGTCATCGGTCTGCCGGGCGCCGGGTCGCCGTCACCCTGAACACCCTTCCTGCGCTACGCGTTCGCCGACCACTGACACCACGCCGCCGTGGCCGCGTGCCGGGCCCCTCGTTCACCGACCATGAGGTTGCTTGGGGAGGCGGGGAAGCAGGAAAGGTGTCGACCGTTTGTACTCCACGTACTCGGCCCCGAACCGGGCTTCGAGTTCCTTCTCCTCGAGCACCTTCACGTAGACCAGCAGCGGGGCGGCGAACACCAGCACGAGGACGATCGCCGACACCGAGCCAAGCCACACGCCGAAGCCGAGATAGCCGACGACGGTGCCCAGCACCATCGGGTTACGGCAGTACGTGAACGGTGGCACCACGACCAGTCGCCGGGTGGGGATCATCGGCACCGGCGTGCCGTGCCCGACCCGCGCCTCGGCGAACACCGCCCAGAACGCAAACAAGCCGCCCGCCACCATCAGAACGATCCCGACCATGTTGGTGGCGATGCCGGCGGGGAACTGGGGCAGGCCCAGTGACCGGTCGAGCCAGCCGGACGTGACGGCGATCAGGACGGGCAACCCGGCCAGGAAGAAGCCGCCCGCCAAACCCAGGGTGATCAGGAGTTGCCGCGTGCTGGGCTCACGCCTTGCCCACTCCAAGTACTTCCTCATGCCGGTAGCCCCCCTGAGGACATCCTGCCCCCGGTGGGGGCGGTCGACGACGTCATCCGATGGTGTCACGAGTCCGAACGCCCCGAGTGAACCAGCCGGACGGGCGCACCAAGGTGACCGTCGGCGATACTCGACGTCAGTGACGAGTCGCGGAGGAGTTCCCGGACCGCACGGGGGGCGGAGGTGATGATGAGGCTTCGTTGCTTCGGGGAGGTGCATCTTCCGACGGTGGTCGTGATCCACGGTCTGGCGACGACGTGGGAGCAGAGCTTCGGCGAGATCATCCCGCTGCTGGCCACCCGGTATCACGTCGTCGCGGTCGCCCTGTCGGGACACGACCCGACCGATCCGAGCGACTTCGTGTCCAGGAAACGCGAGAGTCGCTCTCAGTCTGACCGGGTCGATCCCGCTATTCGAAGACTGTGTCGCGGTCTGGCCCTTGCTTGCTGGTTGAGGCGGCCAGTGCGTCGGCCCGGCGCAGCCTGGCACTTGACCCCAATGCGATCAGCGCAGCAAGTCCGCCGAAGCCTGCCACCACCGCGTTGCCCATGACGTGTCCGTGGGTGTCGATCAATGGGCCGGCGATGCTGGAGCCGATCGCAACGCCGATCCCCAGACCCGTGCTCATCCAGGCCAAGCCCTCGGTGAGCCGTTCACGCGGCACGAGGCGTCCAACCAAGGTGTTGCCGTTGATCAGGGTGGGCGCAATGGTGGCGCCGATCAGGATCCCGACACCGGCCAACACGAGTACCGAGCCGGCGAACAGCAGGCCCACAGTGCTGAGGAACATGGCCACCACACCGATGACGAAGCGTTGACGAGTCGGGGACCGCCATCGCCGGGCTCCGTAGGCGAAGCCGGCCACACCGGAGGCGAACGCGAACACGGCCAGCACGGTGCCCGCCGCCGGCCGGGCTGACCACGTGGTGGTGGCCGCTACGACGCTGAGGTCGATCGCGCCGAACAGGGCGCCGATCAGGACGTTGACCGCCACGACGGACCCCACGCCGGGCATCAGCAGGACGAAGCGTCGCGAAGGGTGTTCTTGGCTGACGGCCGGCCTCGGCGTGACCGGCGGTTCGGTGTCGCGCTGGGAGTAGAACAGGTGCGCGCCAACCAAGGCGAGCACGACTGGCGCGGCCAGCCCCGCGGCCGGGTGCACCCCGGTTGACAGGGCGGTCGCGGCGACCGGACCGATGACAAAGGTGATCTCGTCCAGCGTCGACTCCAACGAGAACGCTGCGTGAAGCTGATGCGGGGTGGTGACCACGTGGTTCCACCGTGCCCGGACCAGGGCTCCCGGCGCCCCGGCGGTCGCGCCACTGAGGATCACGGGCGGGAACAGCGTCCACGCAGGAAGTTGAAGGACGGCGAAGACGACTGCCACCGCCAGCATGGACGCCGACACCACCGTCGCCGGATACATCACCCGGCGCTGGCCGTGACGGTCGACCAGATTCGACAGCAACGCGGTGCCGCCCGCCCAAGCCACCGCGTTCGCCGCGGCCAATGTGCCGGCCAGCCCGTAGCTGCCGTACAGGGCGGAGACCATCAGCACGATCCCCAGCCCCATCATCGCCCCGCCCGAGCGCGCCAACAGTCCGGCTGCAGAGAACCTCAACGCACCCGGAATGCTGAGGATGTCCCGGTAGGCACGCACCCAAAGAGTCTGGCACAGGCCACACTTGGGCTTCGCGGGGTAGGGCTGGCGGGTCGGGCTGGATCGAAGTCAGACTGTCACCCGACTTGTCTCGTGCGTGAATCGGTCCGCCCACAGCTTCCACTCCCACAAGGTGAGGCCCATGAAGAACCCAGTGCCGATCACTGCGGCGGTCTTGCTATGTCGATGGGCGGCCACCATGGCGCCCACGAGTGATGCACTGGCAACGCCCGTGAGGGCCAGAATCATCGGCTCGGACGTCGGGTTCCGTGACCAGGACTCCTCGCCCAGCATGGCCCGGGTCGCGAACGATGACGTGTCGTGAACCGACGGAGTGATGATGGGGTTGACCGCAAGCCAGGCGCCGATGGGGGCGTACAGCCACCAGCGGCGTGTCCACAGCGGAACCAACAGCAGCGGTGTGCTCAGGAGCCTCGACCAGGCGCTGAACGGATGAGCGTGTCGTTGGAACATGCGGGCGTAGAAACCGTCTCCAGAAGCCACGCCTCCAGCGTGACACTGGACCACCGTGACGACCACCCCACGCCCGTCCGCGGTTGTTGATGCGAGCGCGATCAGGAGATCGCAGGCCTAGTCATCGGGTGTCCAGGGTGACATCGTTGAGGCTGTGGAACACGACGATGGCCAGCCGCCCCCGGTGCAGCCTCGCACACCAGGAACTGCGCCGTGTGAGCGGGCGGCGAACCCCGAGGAGGAGAAATGTCCACCGACTCACGGCTGGCGGCCTTGCGGGAGGTTCTGGACGCGTTCAACAGGCACGACCTCGACACGATTTTGTCCCACTTCGCTGAGGATTGCGTCTTCGAGTCGCCGCGCGGTCAGGAACCCTGGGGCACCCGGTTTGTCGGGAAGGACCAAGTCCGACGCGGTCTGGCAGCTCGCTTCGAAGGCATCCCCGACGTCTCCTACCGCGACGACGCCCACTTCGTGGCCGGCCATCCGGGCGTGTCAGAGTGGACTCTCACCGGCACGACAACGGCCGGTGAGTTCATCACGGTCCGAGGCTGCGACCTATGGACGTTTGGAGACGATGGACGCATTGTCCGCAAGGACAGTTTCTGGAAGCTACGAGAACACCCTTAGCCATCCCGCGGGCGGATGACGATGCACGACTCTGCCACGGCGGGTGAGTTGGTCAGACAGCTTGGAGCGGGCTTCACGCTTCCTTTGGGTCGTTGGGGGTCGTTCCGGTCTGGTTGAGCTGTTGTTGGTGCTGGCTCAGCACAGCGACCAGGAGCGTGTACCCGCCGAAGATCACCCCGGCTGTGAGCGCCGTGACGTACAGTGCCTCCTCGGTGTCAGGCCACCGACCGGTGATGATCAGGATCAAGCTGCCGGCAATGCACAGGTGTAACGGCAACCCGACGACAGGGAAGAGCCGGTCCACAGGGTCGAGCCTGTCGTTGAAGGCGCCGTACTCGCGGCTCAGATTGAGTCCCACGATGACGATGACCCACAGGGTCAGGAAGACCAGGGCGCAGGACAGCCAGAGCAGGTGGCCCTGGATGCCGTAACGGTTGATCGCGATCGGGATGAGAGCACCGATCACGACCAGGACGCCGAGCGTGAGTACGGCTCTGAGGTAGACCACATCGTGCAGGTCGGACGGGCGAGCGCTCTGGAGCGCGATCAATGAACCGAATCCGACGAACACGCCGGCGATTTCTGCGAAATGGACGAACAACTCAGTTTCCATGGCGCCACCTCCGCGGCCATGCCCACGCCGGACCCGCCCTCCGCGGGCACACCAACAGGCTACGCCGCGCCTTTCGTTCAAGGCCCACCGGCCAGAAAAGCGCGCTCTCCCGGGTCTGGCTACGGAGTCAGCCGCGCTCCATGCTCGCGGAGGATCCTGATTGCTCGTGGACCCACTCCGTGCAGGGCGAGGAGTTCTCGCTCACTGATCCCGTCCAGGTCGGCGATCGTTCGAAAGCCGGCTGAATCAAGAGCGCGGCCGGCCGGACGGCCGAGGGCACTCGGTATCGCTGGAGATGGTCCGGGCATGACCTCAGCATCCGGGACCAGTCCAAGCGCCTGCAAGGGCAAACCGTTCAGCAGCGTGAAGCACGGAAGCGTGAGCCCACCCGTGGTTTCGCAGCGCTGTACCGTCAGGGGGTGGCCATTGAGCGTTCTCGAATCCGGGTGAAGGCGATGCTCATCGCTCCGAACGCCGACGGGACGGCTCATGCGGTTTCGGTGAACCAGCCCACCGCTGAGAACCCTGACGGCTACCACCGGTTGATCGGCGGCAGCGTCGAGGTGGGGGAGACCCATCGCGACGCAGTCCTCCGCGAGGTGAGCGAGGAACTCGGAGCGACCGTTGACCGCCTGACCTATCTGGGGGTCGTGGAGAACATCTTCCAGCTGAACGGCCAGCTCGGCCATGAGATCGTGTTCCTCTACACGGGCCGCCTGAACCCCGAGCCCGCCCCAAGGGGTGCCTCCCTCACCGAAACTGACGGATCGGTGGTGCCGGTCATGTGGCGACCCTTCGACGATGCGCACGTCGAGGTGCCGCTCTATCCGGTGAACGCCGTCAGCTGGCTTCCCCAAGCGCGCTGAGGGTCGCGTTGAGGGATTGTGGCTGGCCCGGGCGAGTTCGACAATGGTGCCATGAGTCCCTTGCACGGCACCCTGGAGCGGCTCCTCGTCGGGGCGGCTTGTTGTGCCGTGGCGTTGACACTTCCGGTGCCGGCCGGGGCCGCGCCCGTGGCGTCCAGCGACCATCACTACTACCAGGCGGCTGTGAACCTCTTCCCCGATGCGCCCGGGGCGGAGGGCTTCGCGGGCGGGGTCTCGTTCGTGCGTGTCCTGGGCGGGATGACGTCGGTGGACGTGTTCGTGTCCCGGGCTGCGGGGGTGGTGTGCGACGACGGGTCCGATGACTTCGCATCGACGACCGTCCGGACGGCCACGCGTGAGGCCACCGGTCCCGGACCCGTGTCCCTGGAGATCGACCGCCGAGTTCGTCTGGCATCGGGCGAGGCGGTCGTGGACCTGGTCGAGGAGACCAGCCCCGGGTGCGGCGCGGATGCCGTCACCATCGTCCACCCAGCGCAGCGGGTCGCCATCGAGGTGGAGGGCACGACCGTCCGCTTCCGCACCGGCAGGGAGTCGGCCGCGTCCTCGGGACGGAACGGGACGCTGCTGCGCAGCGTGGACTTCTCCCGCGACGGCGTTGGCTCGGTCTCCATCGGCGGGTTCCTGTCCGATGTGCGCAGTGAGGCGGCGTTCCTGAAGTACGCCGTGGACACCACGCGGGTCAGGGGTGATGGCGTGGAGGTGCTGCCGAACGCCGCCCCCGCGGGCGGGCTGGGCGCGGTGGGCGCCTACAGTCGCTGGTCCGAGGTCGCCGGAGACCCGGTCTTCGAGGACGTGTTCCTCACTGCGTCGGTGAGTGGCCCGCCCGCCAAGGACGGACGGTTGGATGCCTTCGCACTGACGAGCACGCTGGTTGAGTGCGGCGGCGGCGTGTGGGCCGAGCAGGTCGAGATGGTGGAGGGCTCCGGGCCCGCCGCGGTCAGCATCGACCGGCGCCTGACCGAGGCGGACGCCGCGGGTGAGGTCGGCGTGACCAGGTTCTCGTTCGACGGGTGCACGGGCACGGAGGACCTCGTCACGGGCACGGTGACCGTCGGGTTGGCGTTGGACGCCACCGGTCCGAGTGTTCGGAGCGTCGACACCCGGTTCCAGGTCAGGCCGGGGGAGGGCGTGCAACGCGAGCGGCTCACCTACGTCGCGCGCCCCGCCGCAGGCGTGGTGTCGGTCGGGGACGTCGGTGGGGGTGCCGACCTGGCCGCCATCTCGCGTGCGGGTCGGTGACCCGTCCCGCCGGCTCAGGCGGGGACGTTGTGGTAGACCCGCACCTCGGTCTGGCGCACGCGCGACAAGGAACAGGACACCAGTTCGCCGGGCACCGTCGCCCCGTTGAACTCCGCGGTCGCTGCGCAGCCCCGCTCCCAACCTCGGGTGCCCTCGCGCCACATGACGTAGCGATCCGTCCAGTGCGTCCGCTCATCAATTCGAGTCGTCGGGCCTGTCCCCGTGAACGACACCGCCACGTCGAGCGTGCCCTCCGTCTCGGTCCCGTTCACGAAGTCGAGGATCCTCACCGGCACCGCTGCCGTCGCCTCAGTCCAGTCGAGTTGCGGATCGACGGACACATCGGCGTCCGTCGCCCGACCGAACCGCTCCGACTGCAAGACGCACGTCCGCTCGACCTGCCCGGGGTCGAACTCGACGTCGGTCACCACGCAGGTGTAGTCCCAGGTCTTGACCACCCCGCTCTTGCGGTCATGGAAGTGGAACTCACTGCTGGCCTGCTCCCTCCCGGAGGAGTAGAAGGCCATGACGTCCGCGCCCGTGCAGACGGTGCCGAGCGGCTCTGACGCCAGGTCGGGGCAGGTGGTCCAGGACGCCATCGACGCGTAACCGGCGAAGGTGAGCTTGAAGACCCCGGCCCGTTGGTCCGGGGCAGCGACGGCGTCAGCCGTCGTGGTCGCAAGGGCGGCTAACGCCACCCCACAAGCAAGAACGATCCGGCTGGCAGACCTGCCGGCGCGCCCGATGGACATCAGAGTTCCCTCCTGTCGAGGCATCGTTGCCCACTTGCCAGCGTGCGCGCGCCGCGGAGCCCTGTCAATGAGGTTCGCTGGTGCGGAAGGGTTTCGCGGGAGTCCACTGCCGCGTGACTCCGGTGGACCCAGGGGGACTCGAACCCCCAACCCCCTGCTTGCAAAGCAGGTGCGCTACCAATTGCGCCATGGGCCCGGCGGAGGGACAGTCTACGGCACGGGATCCCTCGGCCACCAAACGTGCCCGCCGTGGCAACCGCGCGCCGCCGTTGGCCGGGCGCAGGGACGTCCGCTTAGGGGATGGACGCCGGGGCAACTACTCTGGACGGGTGTGGTAGCGCACGACCGCCACGCACCCCGCTCCCTGAACGTTGAGGATTTGCATGTCTGACCCCAAGCGCGCTGTGCCCCCGGCCCAGCAAGGCCCGAAGGGCGAGAAGCGACCCGGCAAGAGGTCCCCCCGCGAGGTGGCGCTGAGCGTCTTCAAGTGGATCGGCATCGTGGCAGTCGCCCTGGTCGTCATCGGTGCCGCCGGCTTCGGGATCATGTACGCCAATGCCGAGGTGCCCGACCCGAACAAGGACTTCCAGACGAACGTCTCGACCGTCTACTTCAGTGACGGCCAGCAGCCGATCAGCACATTCCAGGTGCAGAATCGCGTGTCGATCCCGCTGTCGGAGATGCCCGACAACGCCAAGAACGCGATCATCGCCGGTGAGAACGAGGATTTCTGGACCGACCCGGGCATCTCGGTCGCGGGCCTCGCGCGCGCGGTGCAGACCGCGTTGACGCCGGGCGTCGACACGGTGGGCGGCTCCACGATCACACAGCAATACGTCAAGGTCATGTACCTCACGCAGGACAAGACCATGACCCGCAAGCTCACCGAGATCGTCCTGGCCCTGAAGATGGGCCGCGACGTGCCCAAGGAGCAGGTGCTGGAGGGCTACCTCAACACGGTCTACTACGGACGCGGTGCGTACGGCATCCAGGCCGCCTCGCAGGCATTCTTCGACGTCGACGCGAAGGACCTCAACGATCAGCAGGCCATCGCGCTGACGGCGATGATCAACGATCCCGGTCGCCTCGATCCGCAACGCGGCGAGAAGCAGGCCAAGGACCTCCTGGAGCGCTACCAGTACACCATCAACCAGATGGTGAAGCTGGGGTACATGACCGAGGCCCGCAAGAACGAGATCTACCAGCAGTTGCCCGACTTCCCCGCCTTGGCGCGCGACAACCGGCTCGGCGGCCCCAACGGCTATTTCATGAACAAGGCCAGGGAAGAGTTGCTGGCGGCCGGCTTCGAGGAGTCCCTCATCGACGGTGGCGGCCTGCGGATCATCACCACCGTCGACAAGCGGCTGCAGGACGCGGCGATCAAGACCATGCAGGACATGCGGGACAAGGTCGCGGCGAACCTGCGCTCCCCGGCCAATCCGAGCAAGGATCCGATGTTCTACCACCCGGCCATGGCGTCGATCGACACCGGCACCGGCGCGATTCTGGCGATGTACTCCGGGCCCGATGCCCTGGAGGACGTCAACTGGGCTGAGACTCCTCGTCCGACCGGCTCGACGTTCAAGCCGTGGGCGCTCGTGGCCGGCCTGCGTGACGGCGCGACTCTGAGTGACCGCTTCGACGGCAACAACAAGTACAAGGTCAAGGGGAGCTCCAAGGAGGTCAGCAACGCCGGCGGCGCGAGCTACGGCCCGGTGACGCTCGAGAAGGCGACCACCGAGTCGATCAACACGGCCTACGTGGATCTCGTGGCACAGATGGACGACGGCCCCAACAAGGTGATCAAGGCGGCGGAGGATGCCGGCCTGCGCAACACGAACTTTGACCCGCAGCCGACGATCCCCCTGGGCTACTCCGAAGTCTCCCCCTTGGACGCCGCCCGCGGATTCGCGACCCTCGTCAACGAGGGCAAGCGGACGAACGCGCACGTCGTGGCGGAGGTCCAGGACGCCCAGGGCAACGTGATCTACACGACCGCGGTGGCCCAGGACCAGACGATCGAGCCCGATGTTGCGCAGAACGCCGTGAGCGCCCTCACCGGTGTGGTGCGGGACGGCACGGCCAAGAGCGTCGGCGCCCTGGGGCACGACGTCGCGGGCAAGACCGGTACGTACTACGACTCCGACGCCAAGGAGACGAAGGCCACCTGGTTCGTCGGCGCCACCCGCCAGATCTCGACCGCGGTGGTCCTCACCGGCGGCGAGCACGGCTACAGCGACATCGGTCAGACATACGGCTCGACCTATCCGGCACCCGCCTGGCTGGCCTACATGCGCATTGCGATGGAGGGCAAGGAGAAGATCGCATTCCCCGGCCCCACCAAGCAGTCGGGTTCCGGCAAGTTCTCGGCGATGCCGACGCCCCCGCCGCCCGCTCCGGTGACCGTGGAGCCCACCCCGACACCCACGCCGGACGCTCCTACGCCGGAGCCCTCCCCGACGCCGGAGCCCACGAAGGAGCCGAAGCCCCAGCCGACGCCGGATCCGCCCAAGGGGCCGAAGCCCGACCCCTCGCCGACCACGGACCCGACCGTGTCCCCGAAGCCGACGGCGGGAATCGTGCCGCCCGGGCAGTCGAAGCCGACTCCTGGCACCCCGTAAGGTTCAGGACCTGAGGGGGCTCCCTCCGGACGACGAGGAGGGGGATGGCGCGCAGGGCGGCGAAACTGGCCGACGAGAACCTGCTGATCGTGCAGGTGTGGCTCGTCAGCCGGCTCCTTCTCGCGATCATCGCGGTCACGCTGGCCGTGACGGAGCGGCGCTCCTTGGACAACGTCCTGGCGCAGTGGGACGTCGGCCACTTCCTCAAGATCGCAGCTGAGGGGTACGCCGATCCCAAGGAGATGGCGTTCTTCCCGGGCCTGCCGTTGGTGCTGCGCGGCTTCAGCGAGTTGGGCATCTCGGCCGTGTTCGGTGGAACGGCCATCGCCCTGGCCTGCTCCTTGGCCGCCGCCTTCGCGCTCCACCGCTTGGCGGGCGTCTGGGGCGCCGTGGCGTGGCTCCTCGCTCCGACGGCCGTCTTCACCGCCGTCCCGTACACCGAGGCGCCCTTCTGTGCGGCGGCCTTCTGGGCGTGGGAGCGGGCATCCGAGCGGCGGTGGGGGCAGGCCGCACTGCTGGCTGCACTGGCCTGCACGCTGCGGGTCTCCGGATTGTTCCTCATCGGGGCCCTCGCCATCCTGGCCCTCACCCAGGGCCGCCGGCCGTCCCGCCGCCGCGGCGTCCGAGATGGTGGCCTCGGCGCACGGCTGGCCTGGCTGGTCCTGCCCACCGCCGTCATCGTCACCTACGTGGTGTACCTCTACGGGTTGACCGGCACCTGGACCGCCTGGTTCTCCGCGCAGGAGGCGGGGTGGAACCGCGGTTTCCACTGGCCCTGGGAGGCCCTGGCGAACCATTGGGAGGTCGTCCAACGCCCCACGCCGGACCATCCGGAATGGGTGTGGCTGTTCCGCGCCGAGCTCATCTCGTGGGTCGTCGGTGTCCTCGTCACGCTCGTGGCCCTGTTCCGCAAGCGGATCGCCGAGGCGGCCTGGGTCGGCGTCCAGGTCCTGGCGTTCTCGCTGAGCTACTGGCTGATGAGCGTGAACCGGGCGGTCCTGCTGTGGTTCCCGCTGTGGCGCCAGGTGGGGGAGTTCGTCGAGGCGCGACCGAACACGACCGGCTGGAAGGTCGTCGGAATCCTGCTCGGGATCGTTGCGCTGGCCGTGCAAGGCGTGTGGGCGTGGCTCTACTTCACGGGCCGCTGGTCGAGTTGACAGCCGTCGATTGGGGCCCACCCCCATTCCCGTCCATGAAAACCCTGTTCCGGCCCTGAACGCCCTTGCCCCTCTCGCGCGGACCGGGGCACGGTGGACGACATGGCTACGCAGAACAAGACCCAGTCCAAGCAGAAGTCCAGCACCACGTCGAAGACGCTCGGGTTCACCGTTCCCGGCGTCGAGGTCGAGCAGGTCCACGAACTCGGGGACAAGCTCCAGTTGCGCCTGCATGCCCTGAACGACCTGCAGTTGACGCTGAAGCACGCACACTGGAACGTCGTCGGCCCGAAGTTCATCGGCGTCCACAAGATGCTCGACCCGCAGGTGGACGGCGTCCGGGTCATGGTCGACCAGCTGGCCGAGCGGATGGCGACCCTCGGCATCGCGCCCAACGGCTGCCCGGGCGACCTCGTGGCGCGCCGGACGTGGGACGACTACCCGATCGGCCTGGGTCAGGCCGCCGAGCACCTCGGCGCGCTCGACCTCGTCTACGCCGGGGTCATCGAGGACCATCGCGCCCTCATCGACGAGCTCGAGGAGATCGACCTCGTCACGCAGGACCTGCTCATCGGCCAGGTGGCCGAGCTCGAGCAGTACCAGTGGTTCGTCCGCGCCCACCTCATGGACGACAGCGGCAATCTCGCAACCCAAGGCGTGACCCACGCCAAGGACGCCGCCGCCAAGGGCCTGGCGGCCGACAAGCAGGCCGACTGACCGAAAGCCGCCGGCCCCGACGCCGTCAGGCCGCGGGGCGGATCAGCGTACGCAGGACCTCGGCCAGCAGCTGCTCCTTGAAATCGCCCTGGGTGTCCGGGCCGATCAGGGAGCCGAGCGTCCCGTACTCGTGGACCGCATCCAGCAGACCGATGGCGGCGGGGCCGGTGGTGGCCAACTCGTACCCCAAGGCTTCCACGACGCCCTCGACCGTCTCGGCGACGCGCCCGACGCCCTGGTGGCGGAACTGCCGGTAGGCCTCGGCGAACTCTGGTGAGCGCGCGGCGTGCAGCCGCAGTTCCTGCGAGGCGAGGATCCAGGACCGGCCCGCCGGTTGGGCGGCGAAGAACACGCGCAGCGCCCCTGAGATCAATTCGTCGAGGCTGCCGCCGGGCGTACCGGGGCTGCCGCCGGGCGTCCCGAGGCTTGCCACCGCCTGGTCGAGGGCGGCCATCTGGTTCTCGTAGTGGCGCTCCAACAGGGCGACGCACAGGTCGTCCTTGGTGGAGAAGTTCGAGTAGAAGGCGCCCCGCGTGAAGCCGGCGACGTCGCAGATCTCCTCCACGGAGGCGCCGAGGACTCCCTTCTCTGCGAAGACGACGACGGCGGCGTCCACGAGGCGATCGCGCGTGGCGGCCCGCCGCGGCGTGAGTTCCGTCACGTCTTCCTCCTCGTCGAAAAGGCTTGGCGCCGGGTTGGGTGACCCGACTCGATACAGTACCGTATTGGATACAGCTCTGTATCGAGAGGGTCACCCGTGTCCACTTGGATCTACCGGCTCGCGCGCGCGTGCTGGCACCGACGCCGCCGCGTCGTGGCGATCTGGCTCGCCATCCTGATCGCGCTGGGTGGGCTCGCCGCCACGGTCGGCGGCAGTTTCAGTGATGAGTTCGACATCCCCGGCGCGGCCTCGCAGGAGGCCCTCGACCAGCTGCGCATGACGTTCCCCGAGGCCGCGATGAGCTCGGCGTCCGTCATCGTGTTGGCCCCCGACGGCCAGCAGGTGACGGATCCGGCGATCCAGGACGCCGTGGAGGCGGAGATCGCCGAGCTCGAGGAGATCGAGTGGGTGGCGATCGCCCAATCGCCGTACAACGAGTACGTCCACGGCCTGGTCAGCGACGACGGGACGGCCGCGCTCATCAACGTCCGCGCGACCGAGGGCAACACCACCAGCACCTTCACCGACGCCCAGCGCGATGTGCTGCGCGAGAGCGGCAAGCGGCTCCAGCAAGCCATCCCCGACAGTGAGGTGCACGTCGGCGGCGACCTGTTCTCCTTCTCGATGCCCGGCGTCACCGCCGTCGAGGCGATCGGTGTCGGCGTCGCCATCATCGTCCTGCTGGTCGTGCTGGGCTCGGTGTGGGCGGCCATGATGCCGATCGTCAGCGCCCTGGTCGGGGCGGGATCGTCGATCCTCATCATCGTGATCGCCGCCGGCGTGATCCCCGTCATGTCGACGACGTTGCTGCTGGCGCTGATGCTCGCGCTGGCCGTCGGCATCGACTACAGCCTGTTCATCGTGTCCCGTCACCGGGACCAACTGGCCACCGGCATGGACGCCGCGGAGTCGGCCGCCCGGGCCACCGCCACGGCGGGTTCGGCCGTCGTCGTGGCCGGCTCGACCGTCATCGTGGCGCTGGTGGGGCTGAGCATCGCCGGCATGCCGTTCCTCTCGATCATGGGCGTCTTCTCCGCCGTCGCCGTGGCCATCGAGGTCGCCCTGGCGCTCACGCTGCTCCCCGCCATGCTGGGCTTCGCCGGGGAGCGACTCCGGCCGCGGGCCGCGCGCGCGCTGGTGGGCCTCTCAGCCGAGGAGGCCGCCGAGGTGACCGTGGCGTCCGCCAAGCCGGACGCCTGGGCGCGGGCGTCCCGCTGGTGGGTGCGCGTGGTCACGAAGGTGCCAGCGGTGACGATCGTCGCGGTCATCCTCCTGCTCGGGGCCCTGGCGCTCCCGGCCCAGCACCTGCACCTCGCGCTGCCGAACTCCGGCCAGAATCCGCCCGGGGCCCCCGACCGCGTGACCTTCGACATCATCAGCGAGCGCTTCGGCCCCGGCTACAACGGACCGCTGGTCATCACCGGATCGATCGTGGAATCCAACGACCCCATGGGCCTGGTGACCGCCCTGGCCGACGAGGTCGAGCAGGTGCCCGGCGTCAAGCTCGTGGCGATGGCCGTGCCCAACCCGAACGCGGACACCGGCCTCATCCAGGTCATCCCCGAGAGTGGTCCGGACGATCCCGCGACGACCCAGCTCGTCCGCGACCTCCAGGTCCTGGTGGACAGCTGGGCCGAGACCCGCGGCGTCCACATGGCCATCACGGGGTACACGGCCGTGGCCCTCGACGTCTCCGCCCAGCTCGCCGGCGCCCTCCTGCCCTTCGGCATCTTCGTCGTCGGACTGTCGCTCGTGCTGCTCACGGTGGTGTTCCGCTCGCTCGTGGTGCCCATCAAGGCCGCGCTGGGCTACCTGCTCAGCGTCGGCGCGGCGTTCGGCCTGACCGCCCTGGTGTTCAACCTGGGCTGGTTCAAGGAGGCGATCCACCTGCCCGAGGCGGTGCCGGTGATCTCCTTCCTGCCGATCATCCTCATGGGCATCCTGTTCGGCCTCGCCATGGACTACGAGGTGTTCCTCACCTCGCGCATGCGCGAGGAGTACGTGCACGGCAACCACACCAACCCGACCCAGGAGGGCTTCGTCCACTCGGCGAAGGTCGTCGTCGCGGCCGCTCTCATCATGGTCAGCGTCTTCGCCTTCTTCGTGCCCGAGGGCAGCGGCGTCATCAAGCCCATCGCGTTCGGTCTGGCCGTCGGCGTGGCGATCGACGCCTTCCTCGTCCGCATGACCCTCGGCCCCGCCGTCATGAAGCTCCTGGGCGCCAAGGCCTGGTGGCTGCCGCGCTGGCTCGCCCGCCGTCTGCCCCACATGGACGCCGAGGGTGAGGCCATCACCCACCAGCTGTCCCTGACCGACTGGCCGCACCCGGGTGCCGACCAGGCCATCCACGGCGAGGGCCTGGGGGCCTCGACCGAGCAGGCCACGTTGTTCGCCGGCGTCGACCTGGACGTGCCCCGCGCCGGGACCCTCGTCCTCGACGGTCCCGCCGCCTCCCGGCGCGCCCTCACCCTCGCC
This sequence comes from Propioniciclava sp. LT432, assembly GCF_059515965.1. NCBI lineage: Bacteria > Bacillati > Actinomycetota > Actinomycetes > Propionibacteriales > Propionibacteriaceae > Propioniciclava > Propioniciclava sp. LT432. Next base: position 19,430 of record NZ_JCAKNE010000033.1, read on the forward strand.
CTGTCCGGGCGGCTCGCGCTCACGGCGGGCGAGCTCAAGGTCCTGGGGCTGGTGCTACCCCAGCAGGCCGGACCCCTGCGCCGCCGCGCCCTCTGGCTGGACGGCGGCGACCCCGACGCCGAGCGGATCCTCACGCGGGCCGCCGGCCAGGCCCACATCGACCTCGTCGTGGTCGACGACGCCGATCGGCTCCCCGCGGACGCACGCGGAGCCCTGGAACGACTCACCGCGCACGAGGGCGTGTCGCTCGTGCTGGCCGCCTCGGACGCCGACGTGCTGGCCGACCTCGTCCCGGCCCAGCGCGTCCGGGCCGACCTCGCTGCGCCCGGCCCCGAGCCGGAACCCGCCGAACCCACCGTGGAGACGCAGCACCTCGATCCCGCCCTCGCCGGAGGTACCCGATGAACCGCAACCGTTGGACGACCGTGCTCGCCCTCCTCCTCGTGCCGCTGCTCACCGCCGGGGGCTTCCTGTGGGGCACCGCGTACGCCGACACCGGCCTGCGCGGCGTCCAGGCCGCCGTGGTCAACCTCGACGAGATGGTCGAGGTCAACGGCCAGAAGATGCCCCTGGGGCGTCAGCTCACCGCCGAACTCGTCGACTCCGACCGCGAGCAGAACCTGCACTGGGTCGTCGCCACCGAGGCCAAGGCGGCCGAGGGGCTGGCGTCCGGGCGGTACGCGGCGGTCGTGACGATCCCGAAGGAGTTCTCCGCGGCGGCGACGTCGTTCGGCGGGGAGCCGGGGGAGGCCCGGCGGGCGACGATCCACGTCCAGACCTCGCCGGTGGTGGGGCTCAACGAGACGGCGCTGGGCCAGACCGTCGCCGACGCGGCCGCGAACGCACTCAACCGGTTCCTGACCGGGGAGTACCTGAAGAACATCTACGTGGGCTTCAACCAGATGCACGCCCAGATGCTCGAGTTGAAGGACGGCACGGCCAAGCTCGCCGACGGCGCCGGGCAACTCGCCAACGGCACCAGCCGCTCGGCCGAGGGTGCCCAGGACCTGGCGTGGGGCCTGGAGCTCGCCTCCGACGGGTCCCCCATGCTGCGTGACGGAGCCCGGCAGTCGGCGTCCGGTGCGGACGCGCTGGCGGACGGCCTCGGCCTCGCCTCGGCGGGGTCCGCCCAGCTGCGCGCCGGCGTCCGGTCGGCCTCCGACGGAGCCGGGCAGCTGGCCGACGGCGCCCAGAAGCTCTCCGACGGCACCGACCAGTGGGCCGACGGGGCGGACCGCTTCGCCGACGGCGTCGACACCTACGCCCAGGGTGCCCACCAGTTCGCGGACGGCGTCACCCATTACACCGGCGGCGTGAACAGCCTCATCGTCCCGCTGCGGGACGGCCTCAACCAGCTGCCCGAGTGGGCGGGCTGGCTCGCCGAGGTCGAGAAGGCGATCGACACCCTCACCACGGACGCCATCGTCTGGGACGCCCGCGTGCAGGCGTTCGTCGCGGAGGCCAGGGCATGGATCAAGGAGGCCATGGCCCTGACGGACGGGGCGTCCGGCGTCCGCGACGGCGTCGACGCGGCGGCCGCCGAGGCCGCGGCGCTGGCGTCCCGGGGGCTGGCGTCCGGGGCGGCGACGTGCCCGACCGACCTGTCGGCGGACGCGTGCACGGCCTACCGCGCAGGCATGGCCGCCGCGGGGCAACGCATGACGGACGCCCTCGCCCCCGTGACCGCGGACGCCGGTGCCCTGGACGTCGACGCTGCCCGGCTGCACGAGACCGGCGAGCAGGTCCTGGCCCTGCTGGACCGACTCTCGGCCGCCTCGACCGAGATGGTCGCCTGGGCTCCGCGCGTGCAGGCCGAACTGCAGCGCGTCCGCACCTCCATCCCCGCGGGGACGCCGCTGACCAAGGAGGCCGTGATCGCCCTGCTGGACGAGTTCATCCAGGGCGGCCAGCAGTTGGACGCCGGCGGGCAGCAGCTCGCCGACGGTGCCGACCAACTGGCGTCCGGCGCCGACCAGCTGTCCTCGGGGGCGCGAAGCCTCGCCGACGGCACCGGGCAGCTCTCCGCGGGCCTGCGTGAACTCACCGGTGGCCTGCAGCAGCTGTCCGGGGGTGTGGACGCCTACACCGGCGGCGTCGACCAGGCCGCCGGTGGTGCACGCCTGCTCGCGGACGGGCTCGGCCAGCTGAGTTCGGGCGTCGACCAGTACACGGGCGGCATCGACCAGGCGGCGGACGGCGCCGGGCTGCTCGCGGGTGGGCTCGGCCAGCTCGCGGACGGGGCGCACGAGCTCGCGGGTGGCACCCAAGAGCTGGCCGACGGGGTCGCCGGGGGTGTCGACCAGATCCCGACGTACTCCGACGCCGAACGTGACCAGCTCTCCGGGGTCGTTGCCTCGCCGGTCGAGACGTCGGGGCTGTCCGCGCTCGTCCGGCCCCATCTCGCCTGGGTGAGCCTGCTGCTGGCCACCGCCCTCTGGGTGGGTGCCCTGGCGACCTTCGTCGTCGTGCCGCGCACCTCGCGCCGGGCCGCGCTGTCGACGGCGGCGTCCGGTCAGCTGCTGCGGCGCTCGCTGGTGCCCGGGATGGCCATCGTGGCGGCGCAGGCGGTCCTGCTGGCGATCGCCGGATGGATCGCGCTCGGGCTGACCGTCGGGGAGGGGTTCCTCCTCGCAGGTGTCCTGCTCGTCGCGGGGGTCGCGTTCGCCGTGGTCAACCACGCGTTGGCCTCCTTCGGAACGGGGGGCCGTGTCGTGGCGCTGGCCATGGCGGTGGTGACGGCCGTCACGGCGACCACGGCGACGGCTCCGGGCGTGTTCGACGCCCTCCGCGTGCTCTCGCCGGTCTCCCCGGCCCTGGACGCCGTGCGCGCCGTCTCGACCGGGACCGGCGTGACCATCCCACTGTTGCTGCTGGTGGGCTGGGGACTCCTGGGATTGGGTGTCTCGGTGGCGTCCGTCGTCCGCTCACGGACCGTGCCGCTCGCTGCGGTCGCCGCCGTGCGCTGATCCGGCGCCCGGGGGGTCAGGACTCGGGGGACTCGTCCGTCTCCGGAGCCTCCTTGGCCGCCTCCTTGGCCTTCTTCGCGGCGGCCTTCAGCGCCACGGACCGGTGGAAGTCCGCCTGCGTGGGCATGCCGTAGGCGCGGGCGGTGGCGTCGTGCAGCTCGACCACCCGGTTGTACAGGCGGTCGTTGAAGCGCGGGACGGTCTCACCCGGGTACGGACGCATGGGATTGCCGAACACGATGTGCACGGTCGGACGCCCTGGGCCGGGCAGCTTCTGGTTGTACGGCATCGCGGCGTACGCCCCGACCAGCGCGATCGGCAGCACCGGCACACCGTGCTGGATCGCCAGGGCCGAGACGCCCATCTTGAACCTGGCCATCGCGCCGGTGCGGCTGCGGGTGCCCTCGGGGAAGATCAGCAGCGGTACGCCGTCGTCGAGCAGGCGGCCCGACAACCCGGCGTGGCCCCGCATACCGCCGCGGTCCACGGGGTAGGCGTTGAAGAACAGGCGGGTGCCGAGCGCGGACGCCTTCTTCTTGAAGAAGTAGTCGGCGGCGGCGCCGGCGGCCAGGTTGCGCGAGAGGCGCCGGGGGAGGGCGCCGTAGATCACCGTGGTGTCGACGTGGCTGGAGTGGTTCGCGATGGCGATGAAGGGCGCGTTCAGGTCGGTCAGGTGACGCTCGCCGTGGACGTGGATCGACAGCGCCGACCACACGTACGGCTTCATGATGAGCTGCTGGGCCACGAAGCGCGCGACAGCCTGAGGCGTGTCGGAGTACTTGGAGAGGTCGTGCTTCGGCTTCGCCTTGTCCTCGTCCGCCGTCGCCTCGGCCTCGTCGCGGTCTTTGGTCACCTCACCATTCTGCACCACGCGGGGGCCCTCAGTTCCGGGCCCGGTCGACCATGCGGGTGAGGGAGCGGACGGCCCCGCGCGGCAGGTACTGCAGGGCGAGGGCCGCCAGCTTCCAGCGGGTGGTGGGGAGCGAGACGGGCTTGCCGGCGTCCGCGTGGACGAGGCACTCCCGGACGCACCGCTCGGCGCTGACCCACAACGGCGCCGGGATCTTGCCGGCGTCCATCGTGGCCCGCTCGTGGAACTCGGTGCGCACCCAGCCGGGGCACAGCGCCGTGGCGGTGACACCGGTCCCGTGGAGTTCGTTGCTGAGCGCCTCCGAGTAGAGCTTCGCGAACGACTTCACCGCCGAGTAGCTGCCCTGGGTGATCCACGCCGACAGGGACGCCACGGTGATGACCTGGCCGCGGCCCCGGGCCACCATCGCCCGGGCCGCGGTGTTCCCCAGCACGAGGACGGCGGTCGCCATCACGTCCAAGGCCCGCTCATGGGCAGTGGTGTCGGCGTCCAGGAGCCGGGTGGTGTCGCCGAAGCCCGCGTTGTTGACGAGCACGTCGACCGGACGGTCCGCGTCCGCCAGGCGATCGGCCACCCGCGCGACGTCGTCCCGGTCGGCGAGGTCCGCGGTGATCACCTCCACGTGGACGCCATGGCTGGAGCGCAGCGCGTCCGCGGTGGTGGCGAGGCGTTCGGTGTTGCGGGCGACGAGCACGAGGTCGTGCCCGCGGGCGGCCAGTTGGCGCGCGAACTCGGCGCCGAGGCCGGCGCTCGCGCCGGTGACGAGGGCGGTGGTCATGCCCGCCAACCTACCGGGGCCGCGACGACGCCAGGATGACACCATCCAGGTCTTGTGGTGACGTCGCGATGGTGTCAAACTGACGTCATGGATCTCGACCCCTGCCTGACTGGTCTCCGGGAGGACCTCGCCAAGGCCACCGCGCTGGCCGACGACCAGACCCGCGAGGTGGCCGTACGGCTCCTCGTCGCCCTCGAGCCCGCGCTCCGGCTCCGGATCATCGAGGTGCTGACGGACGCCGCGGCGTCCATCAGTGCCGAGTTGGGTGACGTCGTCGAGGTGCGCATGGAGGGCCGTGACCCCGTCTGGTGGGTCCAGCGCCAGGCGGGGGACGAGGCCGTCGAGCCCACGCTCGTCCTGCCCGGGCCGGAGGAGGAGGGCCTCGCCCGCATCACCCTCCGCCTCCCCGAGGGTGTCAAGGCCAGGGCGGACGCCGCGGCGGAGGCCGCCGGCACGTCCCTCAACGCGTGGATCGTGACAGCGGTCCGCGCCCACCTCGCCGGGAACACAGGCCGCCGTGGCCCCGGCGTCCGCACGGATCGTCGCATCACGTCCTGGGCCTGAGAGGAAACCCCATGACCACCACCGCCACCGTCCGCCGCGAGGCCTTCCCCGCTTCGTCGGCCACCACCCTGCGCATCGACGCGTCGTACGCCGATGTCACGATCCGGCACGAGGCGACCGACACGGCCACGATCGACGTCACCTGCGCCGACGACGTCAGCCTCGAGCCCGTCGAGATCGGCGCCACCGGTGACGTCGTCACCGTGCGCGTCCCACCCCTGCTCGTCGATGAGCCCGGGCGTCGTGGCTTGTCCCTCGACCTGGGCTTCTTCAGCCTGTCACTGGGGGACGCCCGCGCCCGGGGCCTCGCCATCACCGCGGTCCTCCCGGAGGGTGCCTCGCTCGACGTGGGAGCCAAGTCGGGCGACGTCGTCGTCACGGGCCGGTCCGGGCGGGTCAAGGCCACGAGCGGGTCCGGCGACGTCGAACTGGCGGAGGCCGCCGACGTGGTCGTGGTGACCGGGTCGGGCGACGTGGAGATCGGACGGATCGCCGAATCGGGACAGCTCCGCTCCGGATCCGGGGAGGTCCGCGTACGCCACGCGTCCGGCACACTCACCGTCGGGAGCGGATCGGGTGACTTGGCCGTGGACCTGTTCGACGGTCAGGCGCTCACCGCCCGGACGGCGTCCGGCGACGTCACGGTCGGGCTGCCGGCCGGCGTGGCGGTCTGGCAGGACGTGCAGTCGGCCAGCGGAGAGGTGGAGTCGCGACTGCTGCCCGTCGGGCAACCGGCCGAGGGTGAGCCGTTCATCACCGTCCGGGTGACCGCCGCCTCCGGGGACATCACGCTCCACAACGCGTGAGGGGGCGAGGATTGGTCCGGTTCCGAAACGGACCCGATCCTTCACCGCTGCCGCGGCGCAGGCATGGGGAGTTGTTGTGGTCTTGCTGGTGGAGCCTGCGCGACCGTCAAAGAATCGGCTCAGATTTGACGACTGAGGGGCCTCCACCAGCAAACCCTGGGAACGACACCACGCCGACCGTCGCGATCCCAAGAGGGGGCGACGGCCGGCGTGAGGTCGCGTGGGCCGGACGGTCGATCAGGCGATGACTTCCTTCACCTCGCGGACCATCTGGAGCTCCTCGTTCGTCGGGATCACGAGGATGGCAACGGGGGAGTCGTCGGTCGAGATCCGACGGGCCTCGCGCGAACGGGCGGCGTTTCGCTCCGGGTCGAGGACCAGGCCGAGCGCGCCGAGGTCCTTGAGGACGTCGCGGCGGACCCCGACCGAGTTCTCGCCGACGCCCGCCGTGAAGGTGACGACGTCCACGCCGCCGAGGATCGCGATGTAGCGGCCGATGTAGCCGGCGATGCGGCGGGTGTAGACGCCCCAAGCGATCGTGGACGCCTCGTCGCCGTTCACCTGGGCGGCCTCGACGTCACGCATGTCGCTCATCCCGCACAGGCCCGCCATACCGGACTGCTTGTTCAGCAGGTTGTCGATCGCGTCCGTGGCAAGGCCGGCCTCGCGGTGCAGGTAGGCGATGATGCCCGGATCGATGTCGCCGGAACGGGTGCCCATCACGAGCCCCTCGAGCGGGGTCAGGCCCATCGAGGTGTCGACGGCGACACCGTTCTTGATCGCCGAGATCGAGGCGCCGTTGCCGAGGTGGCACACGATCTGCGTGACCTCCTCGTACGGCTTGCCCAGGAACTCCGCGGCCTGGTGCGACACGTAGTTGTGCGACGTGCCGTGGAAGCCGTAACGGCGGATCGAGTACTTCTCGGCCACCTCGGCGTTGATCGCGTAGGTGTACGCCTCGGGCGGGAGGGTCGAGAAGAAGGCCGTGTCGAAGATCGCCACGTGCGGGACGTCCGGCAGGGCCCTCTGGGCGCCGCGGATGCCCGCGATGCCCGGCGGGTTGTGCAGCGGCGCCAGCGGGGACAGTTTCTCGAGGGTCTCGACGACCTCGTCATCGATCAGCGTCGCGTGGGTCAGCTTGTCGCCCCCGTGGACGGTGCGGTGGCCGACGGCCTTGACCGCCTCCAGCGACGGCCCGTGCTTAGCGAACATCTCCACCATGTGGGTCAGCGCCAGTGTGTGGTTCATGAACTCCTCGCGGGCGACGAACTCCTCACCGCCTCGCTTGTGGGTCAGAACGCCCTCATCGAGGCCGATGCGTTCGATCAGTCCCGACGCCAACACCTCCTCGCTGTCGGCGTCGATCATCTGGTACTTGATCGACGACGAACCACAGTTCAGAAGCAGGATGGGTGTGCTCATGTGAATCTCTTCCTCAGGAGTTCTGGGCCTGGATGGCGGTGATGGCGATGGTGTTGACGATGTCATCGACGAGAGCGCCGCGCGACAGGTCGTTCACCGGCTTGTTGAGGCCCTGAAGGACCGGGCCCACGGCCAGCGCACCGGCGGATCGCTGCACCGCCTTGTACGTGTTGTTGCCCGTGTTGAGGTCGGGGAAGATGAACACCGTCGCCTGACCTGCGACCTCCGACCCCGGCATCTTCTTCGCACCGACCGTCGGGTCGACGGCCGCGTCGAACTGGATCGGGCCCTCGACCTTCAGGTGCGGCGCCCGAAGCTTGACGAGATCGGTGGCCTCGCGCACCTTGTCGACGTCCGCCCCCGCGCCGGACGTGCCGGTCGAGTAGGACAGCATCGCGATGCGTGGTTCGATGCCGAACGACACCGCCGTCTGGGCGGAGCTGATCGCGATGTCGGCCAGCTGTTCGGCCGTCGGGTCGGGGTTCACCGCACAGTCGCCGTACACGTCCACGCGATCCGACATGCACATGAGGAAGCTCGAGCTGACGACCGAGACGCCCGGCTTGGTCTTCACGAACTCCAGGCTCGGCCGGATCGTGTTCGCGGTCGTGTTCACCGCGCCCGAGACCATGCCGTCGGCCAGGCCCAAGTGGACCATCATGGTGCCGAAATAGCTCGGGTCGGTCATCTTGTCACGGGCCTGCTCGACCGTGACGCCCTTCGCGGACCGCAGGCGGGCGTACTCCTCGGAGAAGCGCTGGACGAGCTCGGGCGTCCGCATGTCGACGATCTCCGCACCGTCGAGGGAGAAACCGTTGGCGAGGGCCCGGGCCTTCACCTCGGTCGGGTCGCCGAGCAGGATGATCTCGGCCGTCCCGCGGCGCAGCACGATGGACGCGGCCTCCAGGATGCGGTCGTCGCCGGACTCCGGCAGGACGATGCGACGCTTGTCCCTCCGTGCCATCTCGTTGATCTGGTACTCGAACATGACCGGCGTCCGGACGGCCGCACGGTCGACGTGCATGGCTCCCAGCAGGGCGGCCTCGTCCACGTACTCCGAGAAGAGGCGGCGGCCCAGTTCGATCTTGCGGTCGGAGCTGGTCATGGTGCCCTCGAGGCGGAAGACACGCTCAGCCGTCCGGAACGTACCCAGGTCGGTGATGACGATCGGCAGCTCGTGGTGGATGGTCGTGATGAGTCGCTGGACGGTCTCGGGAATCTCGTAGCCGCCGGTCAGGATCAGGCCCGCCAGCTGCGGGAACGCGCCGGACGACTGCGCCAGCAGCAGCCCGGGAATCATCTCGGTGCGGTCACCCGGGATGATGACCGTGCACTCGGGCTCGAGGCGGGCCAACAGGTTGGGCAGGGTCATCGCGCCCACGATCACGATCTGGCTCTCGTGCTGGAGCAGCTCCTTGCGACCGGAGACGAGGCGTCCGCCGACGGCCTCGACCTGGGCGGCCACGGTCGTCGCGGCCAGGACCCGGTTGTCGGGGATGGTGCCCGCCACCACCTCCGGGAAGGATGCCTTCACCGCCTGGGCGTAGGTGTACGCCTGGTCCTCGGGGACACGGGTGGGGATCACAGCGATCGTGGCCGCGTGGTGCTTGGACAGTTCCTCCAGCGAGCTGCGGGTGAACTGGACGACCTCCTGCGGCGTCCGCGTCCGGCCGGAGATCGCGAACGCGACGGGCGCGTTCAGGTTGGCCGCGATGCGCGCGTTGAGTCCGAACTCGATCGTGCCCAGGGCGTCCCGGTAGTCGGTGCCGAGGATCACCATGGCGTCGAAGTGGCGAGCCAACTCGCCGTAGCGACGGACGATCGTGGACAGGGCCTCGTCCATGTCGGCCCGGACTTCGTCATAGGTGACGCCGTACGACTCCGCGTACTCCTGGTGCACGGCCGGCTGTTTGATCAGCGCCGCGAGGATCGCGTCCTCCTCCCCGGCCCTGATGACGGGCCGGAACACGCCGACCGATTCGACCTCGCGCGTGAGCGCGTCAACGATTCCCAGCGCGACGACCGACTTCCCTGTCTGGCCCTCAGGCGCCATCACATAGATGCTCCGAGTCACGGGGTCAGGTTACTAGGGCCTTCGTCGCGGCGCTCACCCGGATTGCACCGCCGTCGACGGATCATTGTTTCGAATCCCACGCTGATAGAGTTTGCCTTTCAGGAAAGCAAGCATGATAGGCTCTGACTATCACCACCACCGAGACGAGAGGCATTCGCATGTCCCTGATCAACACCCGGATCGTCCCGTTCGAGGCCACCGCCTTCAAGAGCGGCGAGTTCGTCGACGTCAACAGCGAGGACCTGGCCGGCAAGTGGGCCATCTTCATGTTCTACCCCGCCGACTTCACGTTCGTGTGCCCGACCGAGCTGTCCGACCTCGCCGACCACTACGAGGAGCTCCAGGGCCTCGGTGTCGAGGTCTTCTCGGTCAGCACCGACACCCACTTCACGCACAAGGCGTGGCACGCCTCCAGCCACGAGGTCGGCAAGGTCCAGTACGCCATGATCGGCGACCCGAACGGCCAGATCAGCCGCAACTTCGAGACCCTGCGCGACTCGGGCCTGGCCGACCGCTCCACCTTCCTGGTCGACCCGGACGGCGTCATCCAGTTCCTGGAGACCACCGCTGAGGGCATCGGTCGCAACGCGGCCGAGCTGGTCCGCAAGGTCCGCGCCGCCCAGTACGTGCGCAACAACCCGGGCGAGGTCTGCCCCGCGGCCTGGGAAGAGGGCGCCGAGACCCTGACCCCGTCGCTCGACCTGGTCGGCAAGATCTGACCCGCTCCCACAGATGCATTTCCGGGTGGCAGATCCCCCTCTGTGGAGGGGGAATCTCCACCCGGAAATGCAGTCGGGGAGCCGTCCTCCCGCACCACACCCCCACCCAGCCTCACCCCCCGCACCCCCCGCACCCCCACTCCACCCAACTCTCGAGCGCAGGAAGAGAACCCGGATGCTTGACGCAACCCTGACTGCACAGCTGAAGCAGTACCTCGAGCTGCTCCGCGAGCCCATCGAGCTCGCCGCGAGCCTCGACGACACGCAGAAGTCCCGCGAGACGCGCGAGTTGCTCGGCGAGATCGCCGCGCTGTCGGACAAGGTCACCGTCACCGAGGAGGCCAACGAGCGGACGCCGTCCTTCGCGATCCGCCGCGTCGGCACCGACATCGCCGTTCGCTTCGCCGGCGTCCCCCTGGGCCACGAGTTCACCTCGCTGGTGCTCGCGTTGCTCCAGGTCGGCGGTCACCCCGTCAAGGTGGACGACGCCACCGCGGCCGCCATCAAGGCGCTGCCGGCTCGCGAGTTCACGACCTACATGTCGCTCACCTGCCAGAACTGCCCGACGGTCGTCCAGGCGCTCAACGCGATGGCCGTCCTGAACCCGGGCATCAAGCACACCATCGTCGAGGGGGGCGCCTTCCAGGACGAGATCGCGGCGCGCAACATCCTCGCCGTCCCGACCGTCTACTCCGAGGGCGAGCCGTTCGCGAGCGGCCGCATGGACATCCCCGACTTCCTCGCCAAGCTCGACACCGGCGCCGAGGCCCGCGTGGCCGAGGACCTCACCCAGCGCGAGCCCTACGAGGTCCTCGTCGTCGGCGGCGGGCCCGCCGGGGCGACCGCGGCGATCTACGCCGCACGCAAGGGCATCCGGACGGCCGTCGCGGCCGAGCGCTTCGGCGGCCAGGTGCTCGACACCATGTCCATCGAGAACTTCGTCTCCGTCCCGCACACGGAGGGCCCCCGCTTCGCCGCGCAGCTCGAGGAGCACGTGGCGCAGCACGAGGACGTCGACATCATCAAGGGCGTCCACGCGACCGGCCTCGACCAGGCGGACGCCGACGGCCTGTTCACCGTCCGGTTCGCCGGCGGCGGCACGCTCAAGGGCCGGTCGGTCATCCTCGCCACCGGAGCGCGGTGGCGCACCATGGGAGTCCCGGGTGAGGAGGAGTACCGCAACAAGGGCGTCACCTTCTGCCCCCACTGCGACGGCCCGCTGTTCAAGGGCAAGCGCGTCGCGGTGATCGGCGGCGGCAACTCCGGCATCGAGGCGGCCATCGACCTGGCCGGCGTCGTGGGCCACGTCACGGTCCTCGAGTTCACCGACCGCCTCGCCGCGGACGACATCCTCATCGCCAAGCTGAAGAGCCTGCCGAACGTGGACGTCATCAAGAGCGCGGCCACGACCGAGGTCGTCGGCGACGGCAAGCAGGTCACCGGGCTGGTCTACACCGACCGGACGACAGGCGAGTCCCACACCTTGGACCTCAACGGCGTGTTCGTCCAGATCGGCCTGCTGCCCAACACCGAGTGGTTGGACGGTGCGGTGAAGCTGAACGGTCGCAAGGAGGTCGTCGTCGACGGCCGTGGCGCCACCTCCCTGCGCGGCGTCTTCGCGGCGGGGGATTGCACGGACGCACCGTTCAAGCAGATCCTGATCGCCATGGGTTCCGGTGCCACCGCGTCGCTCTCGTCCTTCGACCACCTGATCAGGGCGAGCGTGTTGAGGGCCGCGTGAACCTCCGCGACCTCGAGTACCTCGTCGCCGTCGCCGACCACGGCAGCCTGCGCAAGGCTGCCGTGGCCGTCGGGGTGTCGCAGCCGACGCTGTCGGCGCAGCTCAAGAGGCTCGAGGTCGACCTTGGGGCCGACCTGCTCGACCGCAGTTCCGTGCCGCCCCGCCTCACGCCGGTGGGTGAGGACGTCGTCGCCCGCGCCCGACGCCTCCTGCAGGACGCCGACGAGATCCGCGAGGCCGCCCGCCAGCGTCCCGCGGAGGAGGCCAGCACGCTCCGCCTGGGTGTCTTCCCCACGTTGGGGGCGTACCTCCTGCCGACCGTGTTGGCCGGCATCCGGGAGAAGTTCCCGCAGGTCCACCTGCTGCTGACCGAGAAGAAGACGACGTCGCTGGTCCGCCTCCTCGACGAGGGCGCTTTGGACGCCATCGTCGTGGCCCTGCCCGTCGACCGGCCGGACCTCGCGGTACGTCCGCTCTTCCGCGAGGACTTCCTGCTCGTCGTGCCGCCGGATCACGACCTGGCCGGTGAGGGGCCGGTCACGGCCTCCGACGTGCTGGACACGGAGATCATCCTGCTGTCGGACGGGCACTGCCTGGCCGACCAGGTCGCGTCGTGGCTGGCCGTGGTGGGCGGACGCCCGCGCCTCGACTACCGTGCGTCCAGCCTGGAGAGCCTGCGCTCGATGGTCGCCACCGGGGCTGGGGCGACCCTGTTGCCCGCGCTGGCGCTGCGCGACCCCGGCCCCCTGGGGGCCTCGATGGTGGCTCGCCCGGTGACCGACCCCGTACCGAGCCGCGAGCTCGCCCTCGTGTGGCGGCGCGGTTCCACCCGCACGGACCTGCTGCTCGCACTGGCGCAGGCGCTGGTCCCGGCGATGTCACCGCACGTGACGCCGCTGCCCCAGAGCTAGGCCAGGCCTCACGCCCCCGGACCGCACAGCCCCGACCTCACAGCAGGGCGCGCAGCCACTGCACCTGGGCCGCGTGGGATGCGGCATCGCCCGGTGTCTCCAAGATGGTCGCGGTGTCGGCGTCCTTCACGACCTGCGCCAAGAACTCGGGATCGACCAGCCCCTGCCCCAGCACCTCGTGGCGGTCGGCCCCCGAACCCGCCGCGTCGCGGGAGTCGTTCAGGTGGACCAGGTCGATGCGGCCCGTGATCGCCTTGATCGCGTCGACGAGGCCCGACGGGTCGAGCCCGCCCGCGTGGGCGTGGCAGGTGTCGAGGCAGAAGCCGACGTTCTCGAAGCCCTCGGCCTTGCTCAGCGCGTCCCACAGCATGCCGATGCGGTCGAGGTGTCGCGCCATCGCGTTGGCGCCGCCCGCGGTGTTCTCGATGAGGATCGGCACGGTCAGGTCGAGGCCCTCGACCGCCTTGCGCCAGTTGTCGAACCCCACCGCCGGGTCGTCGCCGGCGCCCACGTGGCCGCCGTGGACGATGACGCCCCGCGCGCCGACCTCCGTGGCGAGTTTCACCTGGCGGGCGAGGATCTGGCGCGAGGGGATGCGGATGCGGTTGTTCTTCGTGGCCACGTTGATGACGTACGGCGCGTGGATGTACAGGCCGACGCCGGCGGCCTCGGCGTCCCGCTTCAGCCCGGCAGCACCGTCGGGGTGGTCGACGGCGTGGCCCTTCCACGCCTGGGGGTCGCCGATGAACGTCTGGACGATGCTGAAGCCACCCGCCGCCGCGTGGGCCAGCGGGGCGGAGTCCACGTGGGCGCCGACCTCGAACGTCACTCCAGCCCGCCCAGCACGTCGACGGCCTCGTCCACGGCGTCCATCGGCACGAGCAGGTGGTCGTGGTAGAAGCCGGCGAGCACGTTGCAGGAGATGCCGACGCGCGCCAGCGCGGTGGCGACGGCGGCGGTGATGCCGACGGCCGCCAGGGAGGTGTGTGCCTGGAGGGTGATCCACCCGAAGACGCCCTCGTACTCCAGCCCGTGCGCGTCCGCCACCGCCTGGTCGAGGACCAGGGTGACCCCCTCGTCCTCGACGATGCGGGCATGCGCGTCCACCTCGGGCGGCGTGGGGGCGGTCACGTACACGAAGGAGCCTTGGCGCACGCTGGGGCGCAGCGCGCCGAGGATCTCGTGCAGGTTGGTCAGTCCGGACATGCGAGCAGTCTAGGGAACGGGGCAGACAGTCACGAGGGGCGGCCCGATGGACCGCCCCTCGTGGGGTTGTGGTGCGCCTCGCGGCGCGGTCGTGGTGCGTCAGACCTCGGCTGCGTCAGCCCTCAGCGGGCGCGTCCTCGACGGAGCCCTCGATCTGGGTGGCGTTGTTGGTGTGGCGCACCTCGATCTTGCGGGGCTTGGCGGCCTCGGCGACGGGGATCGTCAGGGTCAGGACGCCGTCGGAGTAGTCGGCGCGGATCTGGTCGGTCGCCAGGCCGCGGCCCAGGGTGAGCTGCCGGGCGAAGGTGCCGGACGCGCGCTCACGGGTGAGCCACTGGGCGTCCTCCTCTGCCGGGGACTTGCGCTCGGCGCGGATGGTCACCGTGGCGCCATCCATGTCGATGTCGATGCTGCTCGGGTCGACGCCGGGCAGGTCGATGCGGGCGACGAAGCTGTCGCCGGTGCGGTAGAGGTCCATGGGCATCGCCACCGACGCCGGGGTGCGGGTGACATCACCCAGGAGGCGGTCGAAGTCGCGGAACGGGTCAAAGCCAGCCATGTCGGTTTCCTTTCGTGTGGTAGTGGCCGGGACGTAGTTGAGTTTAACACACTCAACTCAGGAGTTGAGTAGAGGGGACTCAACCTTCATCATGTGCCCCCGGCCTGCGATCTGTCGGCCAGATGTGGCAAGTTGGAGGCAGTCAACGGACAAGGACGTTCCCCATGGACCACGCACATCTCTCCGTCCGGCTCGCCGAGACGATCGCGAAGCACGGTGCACGCCCGGCGACCCGGATCAAGGCCGGCGACGGCTGGAAGGTTCAGACCTTCCGCGAGCTGGGTGAGCAGGTCTCGACGCTGGCCGCGCACCTCGTGGCGCAGGGCGTCCAGGCGGGCGACCGCGTGTTGCTGCTGTCGAACAACCGGCCCGAGTGGAGCGTCGCCGACTTCGCGCTGCTGTCGGTCCGGGCGGTGCCCGTCCCCATCTACCCGACGAGCACGCCCGAGCAGGTACGCCACATGGCCGCCGATTCCGGCGCCGTGTTCGGCGTGGTCGAGAACGCGACCCTCCTCGACCGCATCGTCCCGGTCTGGGACGAGCTCCCCGGCCTGCGCGGGCTGTGGACGTTCGAGCCCACCGCGTCCGAGGACGGCCGCGTCCGGAACCTCGCCGACGTGCTGGCCGAACCCGTCGACCCGGACGCCGCCGCCGCGGCCACGGCGCGCTTGGAGGAGGCGTCCGCGGACGACCTCGCCTCGATCATCTACACCTCCGGCACCACGGGGGACCCGCGGGGCGCGATGCTCACGCACCGGGCGTTCACGTCCGAACTGGACGCCCTCGACGCCTTCTTCGACATGACCCCCGAGGACACCTCGCTGGCGTTCCTCCCCCTGTCGCACGCGCTCGAGCGCGCGTGGACGTTCAAGGTGTTGACGAAGGGCTGCCTGAACACCTACGTCGCGGACGCCCGCGCCGTCGCCGAGGCGCTCGTCGAGGCCCGGCCGTCCATGTTCGTCTCGGTGCCGCGGTTGTACGAGAAGGTGTTCACGACGGTCCACCAGAAGGTCGCGTCCTCACCGGCGAAGAAGGCGATCTTCCGCTGGGCGATGAGCGTCGGCGCGCAGTCGCAGCACGCGTACCGCAAGGGACGCCGCCCCTCGGCCGCCCTCCTGGCGCAGCTGCCGATCGCGGACAGGCTCGTGTTCAAGGCGGTCCGTGACGCGCTGGGTGGCCCCAAGACGGTGATGGCCTGCGGCGGAGCGCCGCTGCGCAAGGAGATCGAGGAGTTCTTCTCCGCGGCCGGCATGCTGCTGTGCCAGGGCTACGGCCTCACCGAGGCGGCCCCGCTCGTGTCGTTCAACGCCCCCGCGGCCTTCAAGTTCGGGACCGCCGGGCGCGTGCTCGAGGGCGGTGAGATCAAGATCGCCGACGAGGGCGAGATCTGCTTCCGGGGGCCCAACGTGATGAAGGGGTACTGGAACAACCCCGAGGCGACCGCCGCCGCGATCGACGCCGAGGGCTGGCTGCACACGGGAGACGTCGGCTACGTGGACACGGACGGCTATCTGGTCATCACCGACCGCATCAAGGACATCATCGTCACCTCGGGCGGCAAGAACATCGCCCCGGCCCCGATCGAGGGCATGATCCTGGCCGACCCGCTCTTCGAGCACGCGGTCGTGCTGGGCAACAACCGTCCGTTCGTGACGCTGCTCGTGCGGCCCTCGCTGCCGCACCTGGAGGAACTCGCCGCCCAACTGCAGGTGAAGTTCGGCGACGTGCGCGAGCTGCCGACCCGGCCCGAGATCGAGGAGGAGATCCGGCGTCGCGTCGAGGCGCTGACCGAGCGGTTGCCGAGCCAGGAGAAGATCAAGGACTTCCGGGTGATGCTGGAGGAGTTCACCATGGACAACGGGCTCCTCACCCCGACGCTGAAGGTCAAGCGCCGTCAGGTCGAGGAGCGCTTCCATGCGCTCATCGAGGACATGTACGCGAAGGTCCAGGAGCGGCGCCGGCACCGCGACGAC
Organism: Propioniciclava sp. LT432; assembly: GCF_059515965.1. Classification (NCBI taxonomy): domain Bacteria; kingdom Bacillati; phylum Actinomycetota; class Actinomycetes; order Propionibacteriales; family Propionibacteriaceae; genus Propioniciclava; species Propioniciclava sp. LT432. Next base: position 36,020 of record NZ_JCAKNE010000033.1, read on the forward strand.
TGACGTCCCGGCCCGCGGTGCAACGCCGCAGGTCCCTCGTTCGTGGATGATGGTGTGACCCTGCTTGAGGAGAGGCCCGTGACGGACGCGGTCGAGGGGGTGCGCACGTTCGAGCAGTACGTGCGTGAACGCTCCGTCGCGCTCCAACGGTTCGCGTACCTCGTCACCCGCCACCCCGAGGACGCCCGGGACGCCGTCCAGGACGCCCTCGTGGGGCTCTGGCCGCGCTTCGACGAGGTCCAGGCGCGAGGGGACGTGGACGCGTACGTCCACCGGTCGATCGTCAACGCGTCCGTGTCGCGGTGGCGCAAGAACCATCGGATGGTCCCGGTGGAGGCGCCCGAGGGCCTGCCGACGGCCGCGGCGTCCGGTTTCGAGGAGGAACTGGCCGACGCGGACGCCGCGTGGCGGCTCTGCGCCACCCTCTCGCCCGACCAGCGTGCCGCCGTGGTGCTGCGGTTCTGGTCGGACCTCAGCTTCGCCGAGATCGCCGACGTGCTCGACTGCGCCGAGGCCACCGCCCGCAGCCATGTGCACCGGGCGCTGATCCGGCTCCGCACGCGGATGGTGGAGGACTCCGATGAGTGACCACGAGCGCGCCGAGCGCGCCTTCACCGTGGCGTTCGCCGAGCACGCGGACGACCACGCCTTCGCGCCGCTGGATCCCGACGTGCTGGCGAGGCAGGCGCGCGACGAGGCGGACGAGTCCGGGTCCGGCGCTGGTGGGCGCCGGAGCCGTGGGTGGGTCGGGCTCGTGGCCGCCGCCGCGGTCCTGGTGGTGGCGGTTCCGCTGGGCGGGGTGTGGCTCGCCCAACGCGGGGGAGTGGACGCGACCTCAGCGGCGGCGCCGGAAGCGGCACCGGCCCCCGCCCGTGACAACCAGGTGGACGCCGCGGCCGGCGGCACGGCGGCGTCCGGGCCTGGGGTGGACCCGCTGGGCTGCCCGGCCCAGCTCGGTGACGGCTTCTCCGCCGCACCCAGGACGGAATCCGCCCCGGTGTCCGAGGTGGTGGTGTGCCAGTACGGAACCCAAGGGCAGGAACTCCTCGGGTCGTCCGTGCTGACGGGGGCGGACGCCCAACGCGTCCTGGAGGCGGTGCAGGGTGCGGGCGTGACGAAACGCTTCGCGTTGACCTGCGCCCCGGACACCGAGCAGGTGCTGCTGCGGTTCGACGGGGGCGTCCGGGAGGTGCGCGTGGCCGGTGCGGACGCCGCTGCGCTGTGCGGCTGAGGACTGCCGTTGGAGCCCACTGCCTCCCACCGTGGCCGGGCGCTAGTCTTCTCCAAACGCGGCCGGACCGCGGCCGCCCGACCCGGAGGAGGTTCGGCCATGACCCAGGACGCCAGTGCGGAGCCGCAGGGTGACGCCCCGGACGCCGAGCGCCTGACCCGGAACTGGGACGAACTCCTCCAGGAGATCCGGGTGACGCAGACGGGCGTGCAGATCCTGACGGGCTTCCTGCTGATGGTGCCGTTCTCCGAGGGCTTCCTGCGGCTCAATGACCAGCAACGTCAGGTCTACCTCCTGGTGCTCGCCGGGTCGATCCTGACGACCGCCCTCGCCATGACCCCCGTGGCCCTGCACCGGACGCTCTTCCGGCAGAGGCGACGCCAGCTGCTGGTGGACGTCGGGCAGGCCTGCTCCACCGCCGCCCTCGCGACGCTCGCGGTGACCATCGCCGGGGTGGCGCTGCTCGCCGTGGAGGTGGTGCTGGGGCAGCGGTACGGAGGGACGGCGTTCGGGGTCACCGTCGCCGTGTTCGTGGTGCTCTGGTTCGTGCTGGGTCCGGTGCTCGACCGCGTGGACCCGCGACCGCGCCTCCCGCCGCCCGACTAGGGTCAGCGCGCCTCGGGATCGTCAAAGGCGTTGACCATGAACTGCGCGGCACGGACGAGGTACTCGCGGAGTTCGGCGTCCTCGGCCTCGGGGAGGTCGAGCGTGTCCACGGCCCCCAGCATGTGGTGCAGCCAACGGTCGCGCTGGGTCGGGGTCACGACGAAGGGCGCGTGGCGCATGCGCAGCCGCGGGTGCCCACGGGTGTCGCCGTACGTCTTCGGCCCGCCCCAGTACTGCTCGAGGAACAGGCGCAGCCGGTCGGCGGCCGGCCCGAGGTCCTCCTCGGGATACAGGGCGCGCAGCGGCGGGTCGTTCGCCACGCCCTCGTAGAAGCGGTCCACCAGGGCGCGGAACGTCGGCTCCCCGCCGACGCGATCGTAGAAGCTCTCGGTCACCCCGCCATGGTGCCAGCCGCCCCGCGGTGCGCTGCATCAGGACGACTGGGCGAACAACCTCTCCGGATCGATGGCGCCACCCGCTGCCTCGAAGTCGTCGCGGACGGCTTGGGCGAGCGCATCGTCGACCAGGAAGTCCAGGGCCGTGGCAGCCAGGCCGTAGCCACCGTCCGCGATGGCGTCGAGGGCCGGCTTCGAACCGGCGGCCTCGGCGAAGCCGCGCGTGTGCAGGGCGACTCCTTCGTCGGCGATCTTCAACAGCGGGTGGATCCCGGGGACGCGCATGCTCACGTTCCCGAAGTCGGTGGAGGCGGCGATCGTCTCGGGGACGACGCCCAGGGGGAGCGCACGGCGTCCCCGCTGGGCCTGCGCGACCGCCCAGCGCGCGGTGAGCGGCTGGTTGCTGCGGACGGGCAGGGACGGCGGGTGCTGGTCCCACTCGATGTGGACGCCGACGCCGGCCATCAGCGCGGCGCCCTGCGCGATCGCGGTCACCCGCTCGGACAGGTCCACCAGCGTGGGGGCGTACTTGGAGCGGACGTAGAGGTCCACCACGGACTTCTCCGGGATGATGGACGCCCGCGTCCCGCCCTCGCTGATCACGGCGTGGATCCGGTCGACCGGGATCATCTGCTGCCGCAGCAGGCCCATGCCAGTGTACATCAGGGTGGCGGCGTCCAGCGCGTTGCGTCCCATGAACGGCTCCGCGGACGCGTGTGCCGGGCGGCCCGTGAAGGTCACCCTGCAGGTGCGGCGTCCGAGCCAGACCTGGTCGGCGGCGTCCTGGCCGTAGGGGTGCAGCATGATCGCCGCGTCCAGGCCGTCGAAGGCGCCCGCGCGGGCCATGTACTCCTTGCCGGTGTGGCCCTCCTCGGCGGGCGTGCCGAGCAGGACGACGCGGCCGTCGAACGCGTCGGGGTCGGCCTGCGCGAGGCGGTGCAGCGCGAGGAACGCGCCGACGCCGGTCGCGCAGATGATGTTGTGGCCGCAGGCGTGGCCGATGTCGGGCAGGGCGTCGTACTCGGCGAGGATCGCGATCGTGCGGCCGCCGTTGCCGGCCGTGAACTCGGCGCGCAGCGCGGTCTCCAGCCCGTGGACGCCGACGGTCGCCGCGACGCCCTCGGACGCCAGGAGGTCGGCGACCCGCTGGGCGGACCGGACCTCCGCGAAGGCCGTCTCGGGATCGGCGTGCAGCGCCAGGGCCAACTCGATCAGCGCCGGGTGCAACGCCTCGATCGCCCCGGCGACCGCGGCATGGAGTTCGTCGGACCCCCCGGCGAACCCGGAGGTGATCTCCGGCGCCGATGCGAGCCGTTCGAGGGTGTCGAGCGCCATCCTCTCCGAGAAGTAGGACGAGGGCAGCGTGGGTCCGGACAGGTCAGGCACCTGCCCGAGGTTAATCGGACGACCACTGATGGGGAGGGATTTCATCAGCCGGTGCGACCTCCGTTAGACTGGCCCTTCGGTGTGCGTCCGTTGCGCGCCGATTGCATGAGAACCCTCCTGCCCCGGGAGATACCCGTGGCCGTCAAGACCAGAGGAGGTGGGGACACCAACATGCGCAACTACGAGATCATGGTGATCGTGAGCCCCGACGTGGACGACCGTCAGGTCGCCGCCGTCGTGGAGAAGCCGCTGGAGGCCTTCAAGGCCGCCGGTGGCACCGTCGAGAACATCGACCACTGGGGCCGTCGTCGGCTCGCCTACGACATCCAGAAGAAGTCCGAGGGCATCTACGCGGTGCTCAACGTGACCGCTGAGCCGGATGTCGTCAAGGAGCTCGACCGCCAGTACACGCTGAACGAGCAGATCATGCGGACGAAGGTCATCCGCCCCGACCTGCACAAGTGAGCCGTCCCCAGATTTCGGGCCGACACTTCCAAAGTGTCAGTGCGGCCTGAGAGGCTGGGAGACGAACTCATCCACCACGTCCGACTGAATCGGAGACTTCCACATGGCAGGCGAAACCAACATCACGCTCGTGGGCAACCTGACGGCTGACCCCGAGCTCCGCTTCACCCCGTCCGGGGCACCGGTGGCCAACTTCACCGTCGCCTCGACCCCCCGCACCTTCGACCGGGCAACCGGCGAGTGGAAGGACGGGGACGCCATGTTCCTCAACTGCTCGATCTGGCGCCAGCCCGCTGAAAACGTGGCTGAGTCGCTGACCAAGGGCATGCGCGTCATCGTGCAGGGCCGGCTGCGGAGCCGCTCCTACGAGACGCGCGAGGGCGAGCGCCGCACGGTGTTCGAGGTCGACGTCGACGAGGTCGGTCCCTCCCTGCGTTACGCGACCGCCAAGATCACCCGCACGTCGGGTGGCGGTGGCGGCAACTGGAACAACGCCCCCCAGGGCGGCGGTTCCGGTGGCGGCGACCAGTGGTCGTCCAACCAGGGTCAGGGTGGCGGCGGCAACGGCGGAGGCAGCTATGGCGGCGGGAGCCGTCCGCAGCAGCCGGTCAACGACCCCTGGGCCACGGCCCAGAACGACGACCCGCCGTTCTGACCGACCGCCCGGCTCCTGTGAGAACAGGGCCCGGCACCACCACCCGTCCACCAACACGTCATTCCGGCACCTGCCGGGCTCACGAGAGAGAGCACCACAATGGCCTCACAGCGCAAGCCTGTGAACAAGAAGAAGATCGCTCCGGCGAAGTCCATCAAGATCGGCAACATCGACTACAAGGACACCGCGACCCTGCGGAAGTTCATCTCCGAGCGTGGAAAGATCCGCGCCCGTCGTGTCACCGGTCTGTCCGTCCAGGAGCAGCGCAAGGTCGCCATCGCGATCAAGAACGCCCGCGAGGTCGCGCTGCTGCCCTACGCGTCCACCGCCCGCTGAGAAAGGAAGACGAACAGATGAAGCTCATCCTGACTGCTGCCGTCGCTCCCCTCGGCATCGCCGGTGACATCGTCGAGGTCAAGGACGGCTACGGCCGCAACTACCTCCTGCCCCGCGGCTACGCGATCAAGTGGACCCGCGGTGCGGAGAAGCAGATCGAGGGCATCAACCGCGCCCGCGAGGCCCGGACCGTCCGCGACAACGCCCACGCCGTCGAGCTGCGCACGCAGCTGGAGGGTCTGACCGTCGAGGTTCCGGCTCGTGCCGGTGGCGAGGGTCGCCTGTTCGGTGCCGTCACCGCCGCCGACATCGCGGCCGCCATCAAGAAGGCCGGCGGTCCGTCCGTCGACAAGCGATCGGTCCAGATCGCCAAGCCGATCAAGACCGTCGGCGAGCACAAGGTCGGCGTGAAGCTGACCGACGCCGTCGTCGCGCACGTCCCGGTGCAGGTCGTCGCCGCCTGACGCCTGCCTCCTGGCCCAACCGGCCGGTCCCCTGGGGGCCGGCCGGTTTCGCGTCCCGTGACAAGACCGTGTCCGCGTGCCCGCAACGCGACGCCCGACCCCGGCGTGGAACCGGTATGGGTACCAACCGAACCACCTCGCGCACGGTGCGTTTCGCGGCGCTGGTCGCCAGCGCCGTCCTCCTCGCCGGCTGTACGGCCGGTGGGACGTCCATCGGCGGCGCCACCGAGCCCGGCATCGCACCCGCACCCGTCCCCGGGCAGCCAGTGGGGGGCGCCACGGACAGGGACAGCCTTCCGGCCGACGCGTCCGGGGGGAAGGGCACGGAGTCCTTCACGAACCCGACCGGACGTCAGATCGCCCGCACGGCGTCCCTCACGCTCGTCGTCGCGGACGTCCGGGGCACGGCGGATCGCATCCGTGGCGTCGCCGAGGCCCTGGACGGCTGGGTGGCCCACGAGTCACTGCAGTTGGAGGCCGGGGAGCTCGCTGACCGCATCATGCCCGCGGGGTCCTGGCTGACCATCTCGGTCCCTGCTTCCCGCCTCGACGAGGCCACCGACCAGATCGCGGCGTTCGGCACCGTCCGCAACCGGGGCGCGTCCGCGGAGGACCTCACCGACCTCGTCGTTGACGTCGACGTCAGGATCCGGTCGCTCGAGGCGTCCGTCGCCCGTCTGCAGGAGTTGGTCGGCCGGGCGGGCAGCGTGGCAGACATCGCCGCGGTCGAACGGGAACTCGCGAGCCGACAGGCCGAACTGGAGTCCTTGAAGTCGCAGCGGCTGCGTCTGGCCGGGGCGGTCGAGCGAGCGACGCTGACGGTCTCCCTTCTGACCCCCACGGAATCCACCACGACCAACCCGCTCCAGACCGGGTGGGCTCGCGGGTGGGCCGCCTTCCTCGAGTCGGTGGCGACCCTCATCACCGTCATCGGCGCCGTGCTGCCCTTCGTCCTCGTCCTGGCGCTGGTGGCCCTGCCGCTGGTGTGGTGGTGGCGCCGCCGCGCCTCAGCGCGTGACGGACGCCACGGGCGTGCGCGAGGTGCGGGCCACGAGGACCGCCCGCGCGAGGATGCCCGCGGCGAGGGCGATGCCCAGCACGTTCCAGAGGACGCCGTCGACGATGAAGATGAGCGCCATGGCAGCCAGGACGGGGACGAGGTGGCGAAGTGACCACCCCAGGTACCCACCGAAGGTCGGCATCGAGACGCCCGCCCCGTCCGCCACGGCCTTGACCATGAAGTTGGGACCGTTCCCGATGTAGGTGACGGCGCCGCACAGCACGGATCCGAGGGAGATCGACACCAGGTAGGCCTCGGGGACGCCGGGCGCGAGCCCGATGCGCGGGTCACCGGGCAGTTGGGAGGCCATCTCGAAGAACGTCGCGTACGTGGGGGCGTTGTCCAGGAAGGCCGACAGGCCGCCCGTGAACACGAACAGCGTGACCTCGTTGAGCGGCAACCTCGGAGCGGCCTGTCCGAGGAAGTTGAGCGCCGGGATCATCGCCAGGAAGATGCCGATGAACAGCGCGGCGACCTCGAGGATCGGGCTCCAGGAGAACTGATTGTTGACGAAGCGCACCTCGCGGTTGCCCACCCAGTACGACAGCGCCGCGGCACCCAGGAACATGAGTTCACGCCACGGGACTGACTGCACCCAGGTGGCGTGCCCGGTCTCGAGCGCGTGGAGATCCAGCGAGGGGACGAACGCGACGGCCGCGATCACCATCGCGAAGAACAGGAACTGCACCTTGCCGATGATGCGCAGCGGCGATTGCTCGATGTCGTCCCACGCGATGTCCGTGAGATCCTCGCGGGCATACGCACGGCGGTCCAGGCCGAAGTAGGTGGCCAGCAGCAGGACGTTCACGAGCAGCCACATCGGCCACAGGGAGAAGGTCCACTCGAACGGCACTCCCCGGAGGAAGCCCAGGAACAGGGGCGGATCGCCCAGCGGCGTCAACAGGCCACCACAGTTGGCCACGATGAAGATCGCGAACACGACGGTGTGGACGCGGTACTTGCGCTCGCTGTTGGTGTTCAACAGGGGCCGGATGAGGAGCATGGCGGCGCCGGTCGTCCCGACGAAGGACGCGATCAGGCCACCTATGGCCAGGAAGATCGTGTTGTTGCGCGGGGTCGCGCGGATGTCGCCGGCGAGGAAGATCCCGCCTGACACGACGAACAGCGCGAAGAGCAGGCAGATGAACTGCACGTACTCCCACAGGGCGTGGGTGACCTCACCACCGTGGCCGGCGAGGACGAACCAAGTGGCGACGGGGAGCCCGCACGCCAAGGCGACCACCAGCTTGGTGGCGTTGCGCTCCCAGGCGTGGGCCGTCGCCGGGACGAGGGGAAGGATCGCGATCGCGAGCAGCAACGCGACGAACGGGATGATGCTCCACCATTCGACCTGCAACGAAACTCAGCCCTCTCGGGACGGGGTGGCCGCCCCGAAGGTGAAGCCGGCGATCGTGCTGCCGGGGGTCACGAACGGGGTCGTGTGGCGCTTCTCGGCGTCCTCGGCCCGCGCATCGCCGTCATCGTGCTGGGGTGTGGCGGGGGCTCCGGGCTCGGCCGGACGCACGGGGGCGCCCAAGGCTGCGATCAGTGCCTTGTCCAGTTCGTCGCGCACCTCGACGCGGTGCTTGCGTGTCTCCGCCATGCGTTTCTCCTATGTCAAGCGGCTGCCGGGATGCAGGTCCCGAGGGTCGCTTCGTGGTCGGTCTTCAGGGTGTTGTAGACGATGCGGGCGAGGCGTCGTTTGAGGCAGCGCAGGGCTTCGGGGGTGGACATGCCCTCGGCCTTCTTCCGTTCGTAGTACACCTTCCCGAGGCCGCCTGCCAGCCGGATCTGGGTGAGGGCGATCCGATGGATCGCCACGTTCAGCTGCCGGTTGCCGGACCTGGTCAACCGGACCCGTCCTTCGGTCCGGCCAGACCACACCGGGATCGGTGCGATCCCGGCATGCCGGGCGAACTTGGCCTCGGTCGCGAACCGCGTGACACCTGCTGTCTCGCCGACCAGCTTGGCCGCGGTCAACACCCCGCAGCCAGGCATGGCCACCAACGAAGGGGCCACCCTGACCACCGAGGCGGCAATCCTGCGCTCCAGCTCGTTGACCCGACGCGTGAGCGCAACGACGTCGTCGAGCTCCGCCAAGGCCAACTCGGCCACGATCCCCGGCAAACCCACCAGCCACCCACGCAAGGCCTGTTGGGTGGCCTGACGGTCAAGCGACCGGGGCGCCGGCACACGCTCGGGGTCGAGTTCATGGATCCGCCACAACAAGCTGTTGATGATCCTGGTCCTGGTCGACACCAACGATTCCCGGTAGTCAACCAGCAGTTTCAACTCCCGTGACCCCTCATCGTGCGACGCAACCGGCAGATCGGGTTCCCGCAAGAACGCCCGCGCCACCGCCAACGCGTCGATCGGATCAGACTTCCCCCGCGTCCGTGCGACCCGACGCTGCTCGGCCATCATCTTCGGCGGCACCCGCACCACCTTCTGCCCGACCGTGAGCAGGTCACGTTCCAAGCGGGCCGACAGGTGCCGGCAGTCCTCGATGGCCCACACCAACTCGGCCCCGAACTCGCCGGTGGCCCAGGCCCACGCCTTCGCGTGCCCCTCGCTGGTCGCTTTCACCGTGAACTGGCCCAGCTTGCGGCCGACCTCGTCGACCGCAACGAACGTGTGGGCCTGCTTGTGAACATCCACACCAACGACAACCATGGTGGTTGCCTCCTTTCACCTGATCAGTGGAGGACGGTCGGAACCGGTCGGCGGACACATCTCAGTGGGGGCGATGCCACGCTCCTATCAAGTCACGCCGGCCGGTTCCTTCCCACCAGCCGACGGCAAAACGCATGGACGCCACATCCCCACAAAAAGGACTCCCGGCACGAAGCCTAAGAACCAGCCGACTGATGGTCAGGATCCAACCACCGCAACCGCGGTACCACCACCCTGACACTGA
>NZ_JCAKNE010000034.1:0-37880 GCF_059515965.1 Propioniciclava sp. LT432
GAAAGCCATGGGTTCAGGATTACTGAAGGATCCTCCGCCTTGAACCCAAGGGTAGGTCACTGATGAGCCGCTCACGTGTTACCTGGGGTTCGGGAACTGGGGGGTACGGGTGTGTGGTCCTCAAGGTCGGGGTGGGTGAGGGTGCTCAGGTAGTGCGCGGCGGTCTCGATGGTGATGCCGAAGAAGTCGCAGAGGCGACGGTGGTCGCCGCCGGCGTTGACCTCGGCGAGGATGCGGTCCTGGCGCATTGCGCTGGGTGGGATGCCGAGCTTGTCGGTGAGCCAGGGGACCCGGACGGGTTCGAGGGTGGATGCGGACCGGCTGTGCACGAGGAAGTGCGGGTTGATGCTGCCGGGCCAGCGGTGGTGTCGGTGGAGGAGGTACCGGTCCAGCGTGGCCTTGGTGGCGTGGGCGAGCAGGATCGTGCGGTCTGGCAAGTGGATCCGGTGGTCATGGATGTCGACCAGTTGGAGGGCGCTGGCTTCGGCGGGCCGCAGCCCGTGGACGCCGATCAGCGCGGTGATCGCGGCGGTGGCTGGGTCGGGGGAGTTGAACAGGGCACCGAGCACGGCGGTATCGGTGGGCATGGGGATGCGTCGCTCGAAGTTGCCCATGTTGAGTTGGGCGGTCGGGTTGACGAAGAGCACGTGGTGTCGCTTGAGGGTGGTGAAGATCGAGCGCAGCGCGGCGCCCAGTTTGGCGCGTGGGGTGCCTTCGCCGGGCAGGGCGGCGAGGATGTGCGTCCGGCTGATTTCGCGCAGCGATTGATGGCCGGCTGCTGCCCAGGTGAGGAGCGTCGGCAGGGCCCATCGCGTGCGGAGCTTGATCGACTGGTCGTGGCGCGGTCGGCTGCGCGGCGGGGTGGTGCTGCCGTGGTGCAGCACGTTGAACCAGATCAGCAGTTCGTCGGCCATGGGGTCGGGCAGGCCTTGGAGTTGGCGTTCGAACCAGGCGTCCAGCGTCGAGGTGCGGTCGTCGATGAGCATCCCGGCGTCTTGCAGGACGAGGAGCGCGAGTCGGACCCGGAGGCGGTGTCCGATGAGGTCGAGGACGTGGCTGGCGCGGATGGGTGGGGCGGTGATCTGGTGCTTGGCCAGCAGGACCCGCAGCGTGATCCGGGTCTTGAGGGATTGCCGTTGGGTCCAGCCGTGCCGGGCGGCCATGTCGAGGGCATGGTCGTCGAGTTGGGTGGCGAATTCGTGGTTGGGTGGCTCGCCGACACCGTGGCGGCGGGCGGGATCTTCGACCGGGTGGTAGTCGAACAGGCTGGGTTGGTCGGCGTTCGTCGATGGAGGGCCGGTATCGGGTGCTTCCAGGGGTGTGCCGGGCAGCGGCAGTTGATCGCGGCGACGTCGGAAGTCACGGCGACGGTGCGGTCGGTATCCGTTGCGGTATCCGCTCATGTCGGCGAACCACAGCTGTTGTCCGCCGCGGTTGGCGGTGACCACGTCGCGGGGGAGTCCGTACTGGGCTTGGTTGTAGAGGGTCTGCATCCAGCACAGGCGGCAGGCCTGGTGCTCGTTGATGGCGAGTTCACGATGGCAGCTGATGCACACGCCCTCGACGGGATAGCGGTGACGCCAGCCGCGGCAGGCTTGGCAGGTCCATCCGCGGAGGCGGGTGACTCCCCAGGCCAGGCAGTCGCGGCAGGAGTCGGGCGGTTGGGGTGCGAAGGGATGGCATTGGCGGCACAGCCGGCCGGCCCAGTAGTCGCCGGTGGCGCCGCAGCTTCGGCAGGGAAGCGGTCGGCCGAAGCTGCCGGGTTTGCAGTCGTAGCACCAGCGACGCTTGACGTAGGCCTCGGGCTTGCGTCCGCAGCCCTCGCACGTCTTGGGGGCGGTCACGCGGGTGGCTTGCTGCGGGGACGCCCCGTTGTCGGCGCTCGCCGTCGGGCGGGTGCCGTGGGTGAGGCAGCTGCCACGGCCTTGACGGCTTGTTGCCGGGCGGTCACTGCGTCGGGTTCGCACACGAGGATGTCGGTCGGCTGGCAGCCGAGCACGAAGCAGATCACATCGAGGTCATCGAGCCGGATGGTGGTGGGTGTTCCAGCCCATAGCCCGGACATCTTCCCGGCACTGATGTCGAGGCCGGCCTCGGCCAGCCGTCGGCGTAGTTCGGTGGATTTCCAGATGCCGGCCTCGGCGGCCTTCATCCGCAGGTTCCAGCGCATGGGTTCATACCTCCTTGTGGGGTGCGGGGTGGGTGATTCGATCCAGGGTCCGCTGGTTGGCGGCCGCCCAGGACGCTTCGATGTGGGTGGAGTGGACGTGGATGTACTGGGTTGTGGTGGACAGCCAGCTGTGACCCATCAACTCCTGGATGGCCTTGAGTGTCATGCCCTGCTGGTACAGGTGCGATGCGCAGTAGTGCCGCAGGACGTGGGGGGTGAGCCGTCGGCTCCAGTCCGGCAGCCACCGTTCCACGGCGTCGGCCAGTCCGGTGCGGAGTGCTTCGGTGCCGAGCCGGGTGCAGTGGCCACTGAGCCGGTCGCGTCGTTCGCTGGGCAGCAGCGGGGCGGCAGGGTCGTCGTAGTCGTCGCCGAACTGGTGGCGCACGTCGGTCAGCCACCACTCCAACAGTGCGTCGACGTCGTCGATTGCTGGCACGATTCGTACTTTGGCGCCTCGGCCCCGGCTGCCCTTGCCGTGGCGGACGTGCAGCTTGCCGTGGGGACCAAGCTCGGGATGCCAATCGGCGACGTCCAGCATGACCGTCTCGTTGATCCGCAGACCGAGCCGTCGCCACAGGGACGCGGCCAGATAGTCCCGGGCCGCTGGAAGGTACTTCCGGCTGTCGGGCAGCGCATCGCGCCACCCGTCGAACAAGGCACGGATCTCGTCTGTCCGCGGGGGAACCCTGGTCGCGGTGGCGGCGGCGATCGCCCTGGGCCGGTTGAACTCGTCGATGGGCTGGACGACGACCTGCCCGAACAGGGCATGGATGTCGCCCTGGTACCGAACGATGACGAAGTCGTAGAACTTGGCCAGCGTGCCCGCTCGAGCGGCGACGGTCGACTTGGCGAGCCCGCGCTGGGTTCGTGCCGCACGAAGGTACCTGTCGGCGTCCTCTACCTGCGCGGTCCACAGCGGACGACCCAGGAACCGTGTGAAGTCGAAGATCGCCCCGCGTTCGGCGGCGGCCGTCCCATCGGTGAGCCCGGCAGCACTGAGGGCCAGCGAGTACTGGTCGATGAGTTCCTGCTCGAACTCCTCGGCGTCGATCCGGCTACGCGAACTGCGCGCCGACTCGACCGACCGCACTACCGCGAGCGCCATACCCCAACCTCACAAACCTCAACGAGTTGTCGAGAACTTAGCATGAACGTCAGGAATCATGACGCACGGTCAGGATGGCGTGTCGGATCCCCCTCCCGTCATCAGTCCAAGTCACCGGCCCACCACACCACACGGTCCCTCGCGGAACTGAATGGTGTTGAAACAGCGCGGAGGGTCGTAGCCAGCGTCGCTGGGTGAGTAGAGCCAGCCGTGTGACGCCAAGTGCTGGCACAGCTCATCCTCGAAGACCTTCTCCTGATGCTGCGCAGTCACGATCCACTCCTCTCAGTGACGTTCAACTGTCCCGTCACGGTCGCAGTGATCAGCGCCGAGCGACGCTCACGCGCCAGCTCCACGAACCGCTCAGTCTTCACCATCAGAGCATCGATCTTGGCGGTCTCGTGATCGAGATGTGCGACGATCCTCCCCTCTTGTTCTGGGGGTGGCTGAGGTACACGCAATGCGCGGAGCTTCTCTGCGGTCAGATGCGGGATAGTAGAACCATCACAGACTTCCGCTATAACCCCTCGATCTCTGTATGCCCGGAGCACGTACGAAAGGAAAGCCGTTGACCTAGGGCACCTCGGGCGCACGCGGTTCACCGTCTTCTGAAAGCCCCAGCCAAGAAGATCCTCTCGCAGCCGCCAAGAAACGCCTACGGACGCTCCGCCTTCTGTCACCAGCAGGTCGTTGCGTCGAAGCGAGAGAGAACGAAGCTCTTGGCGTGTGAAGGGCATCTCGTTCACGTCCTCAAGATCGAGTCGATCACTCTGGAGGTTGGCGGCTCGGACATAGGGGGCAGTCACAGCATCGGCATCTACTACGCGCCCAGAGTCGAGCATCTTTCCTAGAGTGACAGTGAAACCATAGTGAATTCTCGGGAAGGCCCACGACGATGGAAGGTCTGGGATCCAAGCAGTCCCGCCCGTGATTCGCCTCGGTTCCACACTGCGCACCCCGGTCACTTCTGTCCAAACCAGGTCGCGACGCCGCATCCGTAGACGGTCCGCTAGCGCAGTCTGCTTCTCGATGAGCGCGTCGATCTTTGCAGTCTCGCGGTCGAGGAAGTCAGCGATGGCCTTCTGCTCGGCTAGGGGAGGGAGCGGGATCAGAAGCCGAGAAAAGGCCCACGGATCGAGATCCCACTGATCGACACGGATACCTCCAGACATTCGCCCGTAGCTCTCGATGAAAGGACGCGAGCGCAGCAGGTAGTGGAGGAACCTCCGCTCGAAGTCGTGTCGCAGTGGCCTGAACACGAAGTAGGCGGGACTGACGATGCCCCAGAGCGAGGAGACGCCGAGCGACCCCTGCCAGGACTTCATCTTGTTCAAGACGAGGTCACCGGGGCGAACCAACAGGTAGTTCGATAGGTCATCCGGGATCCGATTCCAATTGTCATCCGTGAAGCCACGCGGCACCACACCGAACTCGCGGTACACCGAAAGCAGATTCTCGTTGTCGCGGCCACGGTCGGAAGACCTTCGGAACAGTGTCCAGAGTGGTGCTGTTTCCCACCGCTCCGGGAAGCCGACGGGCTGGACAGGTTTCACCCCTCCACCTCCTGGAGCATGACGATGATCTCCTTGGCGAGTTCATCCAGCTCGGCGTCGATCTCCTCCAGGGGGCGCGGCGGCACGTACTTGTAGAACAGGCGGGTGAACGGGATCTCGTAGCCGACCTTGGTCTTGGTCTGGTCGATCCACGCGTCTGGCAGGTGCGGGAGGACCTCGCGGGCGAAGTATCCGTCAATGGCGTCGCGGAAGGGCACCAGCTCGGTGTCGCGCAGGTCGATGTCCGGTTCAATGTTGCCTTTGGCGTCGTGGCAAATGTCGGCATCGGTGTCGCGTTCACCGACGGCCTGCCAGACGGCTTTGATGACCGGAAGGCCGAGCGCGACCTTCTGCGCCGTGAGCGCGTTGCGGAGAGCCTTGATGAAATGATCGCGATTGGTCCACACCTGACCGCTGAGGGAAGTGAGGGCCGCCCGAAGGGCCTCTTGTGTGTGGGCGTCCAGCTTGGCGACGGACTTGGTGGCTAGCGCGGCGTCTGTGTTCTCGTCGGTGACCTCGAAGCGGAGGCGGAGGGGTTGTTCGACGGTGATTTCCCAGTAGCCGAAGTCGGCGGGTTGGAGGATCTTCGATTCCTCGGTCTCGGCGAAATCGTCGTAGAGCTTGACGATGTGGGCGCGGTCGGCGTCACTGATCTCGCGGTTCTTCGAGCCGAGGTTCTTGCGCAGTTTCGTCCAGCGGGCGGTGGCCTCGATGAGTTGGATCTTGCCCTTGCGGTGGGCGGGCTTGTTGCTGTCGAGGATCCACACGTAGGTGGCGATGCCGGTGTTGTAGAACATGTTGGTCGGCAGGGCGACGATGCAGTCGACGAGGTCGGATTCGATGAGCCAGCGGCGGATGTTGGACTCGCCCGACTCGGCGCCGCCCGTGAACAGGGGCGAGCCGTTGAGGACGATGCCCGCGCGCCCACCCGAGTTGGGCTGGTTGGGCTTGGCGGGGCGCATCTTCGAGACGAGGTGCTGCAGGAACAGCGTCTGGCCGTCCGAGATGCGGGGGAGGCCGGCGTCGAAGCGTCCGTTTCCCTTCGCGTGTTCCTTGCGGACGACCGCTTCGGCTGCCTTCCAGTCGCCCCCGTAGGGCGGATTGGACAGGCAGTAGTCGAAAGTGCTGTCGGCGTGGAGGTCGTTGCGGAGGGTGTCGCCGAGGCGGATGGCGTCCACGGCCTGACCCTTGCCGATCATGTCGGACTTGCAGATGGCGTAGGACTCGTCGTTGAGTTCTTGGCCGGCGAGCGTGATCGTGGCGTGGGGGTTCATCTCCAGGATGTGCTCCTCGGCGATCGACAGCATGCCGCCGGTGCCGGCGGTGGGGTCGTAGATGCTGCGGACGGCTCCCGGGGTGCAGAGAATCTCGTCGTCGGGGGCCAGGACGAGGTCGACGATTAGCCGGATCGCGTCGCGTGGGGTGAAGTGCTCGCCCGCGGTCTCGTTGGAGGCGGTCGAGAACTTGAAGATGAGGTGCTCGAACGCCTCTCCCATATCGGCGTTGTTGACCGTGCTCGGGTGGAGGTCGATGTTCGCGAACTGGTCGACGACTAGGTACAGCCGGTCGTGCTCGGCCAGCTTGCGGACGGTCTTCTCGAACGCGAACTTTTCGAAGATGTCCGCGACGTTGGCAGAGAAGCCCGCGACGTAGTCGAGGAGGTTCTCGGCGAGGTTCTCCGGGTCACCGAGGAGAGCCTTGAGTGTGTAGTCGGTGCGGTTCCAGAAGTGGAGGTTGAACTGCGTGCGCAGCAGGGTGGCGAGGATCTGGTCACTTGGGTACTTGGCGGCGAGCTCGTTGATCGCGTCGCGGTGGTCGGACAGGACGCACTCCATGCGCCGGAGGATCAGGAGGGGGAGCGTCGCCGTTCCGTACTGTGCGGGTTTGTACACGCCGCGCAGTTGGTCTGCGATGTTCCAGATGAATCCCCCGAGTTGGCTCAAGACGATGACCTTCCTTGATTGGGCGCGAATCGGTGCTGCGTTTGCACAGTTGTTCCTTACCCTAACCGTGCTTCACCGCTGTGGGTGATGCAGGCACGATGCCTGCGCGCCTTGGCACGGCGCCGCTGGCGGACGAGGGGTTGCGTCGCTGCCAACGCCCCGGCCTTCCCGGATCAGCCTTGCCACCGGGATGGCTCGCGGGCGCGAAGGCACTTTGGAGCTCGGGTTCCCGGCCGTCACCGGACGGGACGGGGAGAGGCTCGTTGACTGGTACACCCTGCGCCGTACCATGGGCCGACGTGGGAGACGAACCTCATGGAACCCGCGCACAGCGTGTGGCCAATTTGCTCGCCGCCAGCCCTGTGATCGCGAGCATCAAGGACGATGCCGGGCTGGAGCGCATGCTCGCTTCCCGGTGCCGCACGGGCATCCTGCTCTACGGGTCGATCAACGACTTGGACGAGAAGCTGAAGGTGATGCGCGACCGTCGCAAGATCCCACTCGTCGACATCGACCTCATCGACGGGCTCACGGCGGACAGCGCTGGCGTCGAGTTCATGAAGCGGAAGCTCGGCGCTCCCGGGGTTCTGTCCAACCGCGCCGCTGTGGTGAAGGCGGCGAGCCAACAGGGTCTGTTGTCGGTGCACCGGCACTTCATGATCGACTCGATGGCGTTCCACAGCTTGGAGCGACAGGTCAAAGTTTCCATGCCGGATGCGGTGCAAGTGCTGCCGGGCAGCATTCCCAAGGTGATTGGCTGGCTCCGGGACGCGCTGACTGTTCCTCTCATCGCCGGCGGCTTGATCCACGACGCAGAGGACGTCAGGAACGCTCTGGCGGCGGGGGCGGCAGCGATCGCGACGTCCAACGTCGATCTCTGGGACCATCAGCCGGAGAGGTCGCTTTGACAGCAGGGCGTCATCCGCCTACGCTGGCCCACACATCACCCATACGCGGTCCAGCCGCACATTGCTCAGAGACCAGAGAACAGCAATGAAATCCTCAAGGGATTTCTGCTGTTCTCTTTTTGTTTGCCCAAAGACGGGGGAGTATCGATGGAAATGTCGGAGTTCACGCTCGATGCGTTCCGGCTCGATGGCAAGGTGGCCATCATCACGGGTGGAAACACGGGGCTGGGGCAGGCCTATACCGTCGCTCTCGCAGCAGCAGGTGCCTCTCTCTTCGTGCCCAGCTTGGGCGCTGACGTGTCGGACTCCCGGGACCTTGTCGAAGCCCGGGGCGGACGCTACGTCTATCGCGATGCCGACATCACGGCTGAGGGTGCCGCCGACCGGATCGTCCAGGAGTGCCTGAACGAGTATGGCCGGGTCGACGTGCTGATCAACAACGCAGGCATGTGCCTCATCGCTGACGTGGACGACTTCGGCCGATCTCACTGGGATCCCATGGTCGCGCTCAATGTGACCGCTGCCTTCGAACTGTCCCGTGCCGTCCTACCCACCATGAAGGCACAGGGGAGCGGGAAGATCATCAACGTTGCCTCGCTGTTCTCCTACCTTGGGGGGCTCGGTTCGCCGGCCTACGCCGCGACCAAGCACGCGATTGTCGGCCTGACCCGGGCCTACGCCGACGAGTTGGCCGGGTCCAACATTCAGGTGAACGCATTGGCCCCGGGCTACTACGCCACCGCCATCACCACGGCCACCCGGTCCGATCCTGTCAAGAACCAGCGGGTCCTCGACCACGTGCCCGCCGGACGTTGGGGTGACCCCGCCGACCTGATGGGGGCTGCCGTGTTCCTGTCGTCCGCGGCCTCGGACTACGTCAGCGGTCAGGTTCTGGTCGTCGACGGCGGATACCTCGTCCGATGACCGGGCCCTTGCTGGTCGGCATCGACGGCGGCACGCAGTCCACGAAGATCGTCGTCGTCGAGGCGGACGGTACGGTGGTCGCCGAAGCGGCAGAACCGTTGCGCCCGCTTCAGCTTCCCGCCAGGGGTCAGGTCGAGCACCCGGATGACGACCTGTGGGACTCCTTGGTCGTCGCGAGTCGAGCTGCCATGGACTCACTTGGCCCGCGCCGCGCCGAGATCGTGGGTATCGGCCTGTGCTCCATCCGTTTCTGTCGAGCACTGATGCGCGCCGACGGAACCCTTGCCCGCCCTGTCATGAACTGGATGGACGAGCGGGTGGGGCGGCCCCATGAGGATTGCGGGGACCAGGACGTTCGCTACGTGGGGACCGCGTCCGCGTACGTCACCGCGCGACTCACTGGGACGGTGGGTGACTCGACCGCCAACTACGCCGGTCTGTGGCCAATCGACCACGAGACTTGGGACTGGGTCGAGGACGACGACAAGCTGGAGGCTGCGATCGGCGTGCCCCGCTCCATGCTTCCGCGACTGTTTCTGCCGGGCGACGTCCTGGGGGTTGTCACGGAATCCGCATCACACGCCACCGGTCTCCCCGCCGGCATCCCGGTCATCGCCACCGCGAACGACAAGGCTGTGGAGGGTCTCGGCAACGGGTTGTGCGGGACCGGGCACCTCGAACTATCCCTGGGCACCTACATCACGGCGATGAAACCGGCCACCTCCAGGCACCCGGACACGGCCGCCCGTTGGTCCAACTTCGCATGCCAACCCCACCAGTACCTGGACGAGTCCGCCGGCATCCGACGCGGCATGTCAACGCTGTCATGGATGCGAGACCTCGTGAAGGACGGCTTGTTGGAACGCGCCCAAGCAGAGGGCGTCTCCCTAGAGCACCTCATGAACGAGGCCGCCGCCCAGGTGCCAGCAGGTAGCGATGGCCTCCTGACCGTCCTTGACTGGCTGGCTCCCGCCGACCAGCCGTACCGACGCGGTGTCATGTTGGGTTTCGACGCCCGCCACAAGTGGCCCCACATGTACCGGTCGATGCTCGAAGGCATCGCCATGACCATGCGGGGGGCCGTGGACGCGATGCTCGGGGAACTGGGCGAGAGCGTCGACGCGATCGTTGTCGCCGGTGGGGGCTCGCGGTCAGACGTGATGATGCAGATTGTCGCGGACGTCTTCGACCTTCCCGCTCAAAGGGCACCCGTGACCTCAGGCGCCGGCTTGGGCGCTGCCATCTGCGCGGCCGTGGCCACGGGCCTGCATCCCAGTTTCGAGGACGCCGTCGCCGCCATGGTGCG
Organism: Propioniciclava sp. LT432; assembly: GCF_059515965.1. Classification (NCBI taxonomy): domain Bacteria; kingdom Bacillati; phylum Actinomycetota; class Actinomycetes; order Propionibacteriales; family Propionibacteriaceae; genus Propioniciclava; species Propioniciclava sp. LT432. The sequence continues at coordinate 9,910 of NZ_JCAKNE010000034.1, forward strand.
CCCGGGCGACGAGTTCATCCCTGATCCCGACGCCGTGGCCTCCTACCGGCTGCTGCGAGAGGTCTATTCAGCCCTGCCCACCCATCTCGAACCAGTGCTCCAACAGCTCCACCGAACCGGATTGTGAGGAACCCGTGATCACCCGACAGGACATTGTCCAGCACCTCGTCGCCCTGCTCGGCGCCGAGAACGTCGACACCGATGAAGCCGAACTGAAGGCAAGCTCGATCGACCGCTACCGCAAGCTTCAGGACATTCACGGCATCTACCCGATGCCCATCCCGGCCGCCATCGCCTATGCACGCGACGCACAGGATGTCGCCGATGTCTTGGCCTTCGCTTCCGAAAACGCGATCAACGTTGTCCCCCGCACTGGTCGGTCCGCCACTGAGGGCGGATTGGAGACCGCCCGCGAGAACTCGATCGTCCTGGACGGTTCACGCATGGACAAGATCCTCCACGTCGATGAGGAGAACATGCAGGTCACCGCCCAATGCGGCGTGGGCCTCCAGGCCCTGGAGGACTGTCTCCGGGCACGGGGACTCACCACGGGTCACTCCCCGCAGTCGAAGCCTCTGGCCCAGATGGGTGGCCTGGTCGCCACTCGGTCTATCGGCCAACTCTCCACGCTCTACGGCGGCATCGAGGACATGGTGGTCGGGCTGGAGGCGGCCTTCCCCGATGGCAGCATTGCCCGCATCAAGAACGTCCCGCGCCGAGCCGCTGGCCCTGACATCCGTCACATCGTCATCGGCAACGAGGGCGCCCTCTGCTTCATCACCGAGGTGACGGTGCGCCTGTTCCGGTACCGCCCCGAAACCACTCGGTTCCTCGGTTACCGCGTCTCGGACATGGCGACCGGCTTCGCCATTCTCCGCGAAGTCATGACGGAGGGACTGCGCCCTGCAGTAGCCCGCCTCTACGATCCCGAGGACGCCAAGGGACACTTCGCTGACGTTTCCGAGGGGCAGTCCGTGATGATCTTCTCGGCCGAGGGCAACCAGCGGATCGTGGACGCCACCATCGCCACTATCGACGAACTGGCCTTGGCACACGAGGACGTCGTGCCACTGGACCCGGAGTACTTCGCCATGTGGTTCTCCAACCTCAACTGGGGGCCGGAGCAGATCGCCCAGGAGCGTGAGGAGATCAAGCAGACCGGGGAGATCGGGTTCACCACCGAGGTCTCGGGCTCATGGTCGGACATCGAGCCGATCTACCGCACCACGGTGGAGCGCGTGAAGGCGGAGATTCCGGCGCTCACTTGGATCGGCGGCCACTCCTCCCACTCCTACACCACCGGGACGAACCTCTACTTCGTCTACTACTACAAGGTGGGTGGTGACCCCGCCGATGAAGTCGAGGAGATCCATGAGCCCATCAACGCGATCATCTGCGAGCAGGCGCTCGCACACGGCGGTTCGATCGTCCATCACCACGGCATCGGCAAGGCGCGGGCGCCTTGGACCGAAGCCGAGCACGGGTCGGCCTACCCCCTCCTGAAGGCGCTCAAGACCGCTTTCGACCCCCACGGCGTGATGAACGCCGGCACCATTTTCCCGCTCTCCTGAAAGAAACTCGGATGAAGAAAATTCGGCCCATCGCGTTCTGGCCACCCGTCGTCCTCTTCGTGGCGGCATGCATCTACAACTTCGTGAACCCGGAGGGTTTCACCGCGGCCATCAACGCCGCCAACAACTGGCTGATCGGCAACCTTGCTTGGGCGTTCAGCTTGGGCGTCCTCGCCATGATGCTGGTGATCGTCTGGGTGATGGTGTCAAAGTTCGGTGACGTCCGCATCGGTGGCCGCGACGCCGCACCGATGCTCGACAACTTCCGGTACTTCTCCATCACCCTGACGTCGATCATCGCCATCGGCCTGCTGCTGTGGGGCACCTCTGAGCCCCTTTACCACTACATGTCCCCGCCGGAGTCGCTCAACCTCGAACCCGGCTCGCCCGAGGCCGTCGTGTTCGCGGTCTCCACGATGTTCACGCACTGGACGTTCCTGCCGCTGGCGATCTACGCGGTGCCCTCGATCATGTTTGCCTTCGCGTTCTACAACATGCGCAAGCCGTACTCCATCGCCTCGACGCTGACCCCCCTGTTCGGTGACAAAGTGCTGGGGAAGTGGGGGCAAGGCTTGGATGCCATCGTCATGTACTCGCTCGTCGCGGGCATGTCCGCCTCGCTCGCCAGCGGCATCCTGGTGATCAGCGGCGGCGTTAACTACCTGACGGGTTGGCAGACTGGCCTGTTCATGTGGGCCATCGCCGACATCGCCGTCGTCGTCACGTTTGTCTTCAGTTCGATCGCCGGCCTGTTCAATGGCGTTCGGCGGTTGTCCGAGATCAACACGCTGTTCTTCGTGGCGCTATTCGTTTTCATCCTGGTGGTGGGCCCCACATTCTTCGTTTTGAACCTTGGGGTGGAGAGCCTCGCCAACAACATGGCCACCTTCTTCCCGAAGGCCATGTTCACGGGTGCGGCAGCCGATGACCCGTGGGCCGGTGGGTGGACGATGTTCTACTGGTGCAACTGGCTGAGCTGGGCGCCCATCTCCGGCATGTTCCTCGGTCGTATCTCCTACGGCCACACGATCCGCAAGGCCCTCACCATTCAGTTCGTGATGCCGGCCCTGTTCAACGTCGTCTGGATCGCCATCTTCTCCGGGGCGGCCATCAAGCTCGACCAGGACACGGGCGGTGCCCTGACGGCTGCCGTGGCGAACGGTCCGGAATTCGCGGTGTACGAGTTCCTGCGGCACTACCCGCTGTCGCTGCTTCTGGTGCCGGTGTTCCTGTTCATCACCTTCCTCTCCTATGTCACCGGAGCCGACGCGTACACCACCACGATCGGCGGCATGTCGACCACCGGCATCTCCCCATCATCTCCCGAGCCTTCCCGCATCATGAAGATCTTCTGGGGCGCGCTGATCGGCCTTGTGGCCTGGATCCTGCTTGCCGCCACCGGCGGCGCCGACGGTGTGAAGATGCTCTCCAACCTAGGTGGCCTCCCGGCTCTCATCCTGGAGATGTTCATGGTGGTCGCACTCCTCAAGGTGGCGAACAACCCTTCGAAGTACGACGTCCGCAAGCAGGACTACGACGTGCACGGCGTGCCCCTGAAGTCGGTGGCCAAGAAGGCCACCATGAGCGAGGAGGACCTGATGGCCCGGTATTCCGACGATTACGTGGACGAGGAGATCACCGACCTCGTCACCGAGATCCCCACCACAGCAGGTGAGCCCCGATGACGCGCGCTGCAGTGCTCCACGAGGTGGGGGCGGACCTGAGCGTGGAGGACGTCGTCCTGCTCGACCCCAAGCCGAGGGAGGTGCGTGTCCGGTTGGGCGCCTCTGGGGTGTGCCACTCCGATGTCATGGCGGCCCGCGGTGGGATGCCCAGCCCGATGCCCATCATCCTCGGCCACGAGGGAGCCGGTGTCGTCGAAGCGATCGGTGACGCAGTCACCCGAGTGAAGGTCGGCGACCACGTCATCCTGTCCTGGGCACCCTCCTGTGGTGTGTGCCTGCACTGCCTCAATGGACGCTCCAACCTGTGTGCCGCCTACGCCCCGCGCGTGCTCGATGGCGGGCTCTTGGACGGGACGTCCAGGTTCCGGACCACAGACGGCCGTCCGATCAGCCAGTACTCCTTCCTCGCCACGTTCACCGAGGAGACCGTGGTGCCGGAGGAGTGCTGCGTGGTCATCGACCGCGAGATGCCGATGATGCCGGCATCCCTCATCGGGTGCGCCGTGATGACCGGGGTTGGCGCCGCCCTGTTTTCCGGCGCTGTGCGCACGGGGAACACCGTCGCCGTGTACGGCGGGGGTGGGGTCGGGCTCAACGCCGTCCAAGGTGCTGTGGTCGCCGGCGCCGGCCGCGTGATCGTGGTCGACACCAACCCGGAGAAGCAGGACGTGGCGACCTTGTTCGGCGCCACCGACTTCGTCGTTGCCGGGGAGGCCTCGGCCTCCGAGCAGATCCTGGAGCTCACCGGAGGCGTCGGCGTGGACGTCGTCATCGAGGCCACCGGCCATGCTGGCGCCATGGGTGATGCCTACTCGGCAGCGCGTCGTGCAGGCAGGATCGTCTACGTCGGCGTCGCCCCATCGAACGCCGTGGTCGAACTCCCCGCCTCGCGCCTCCCGCGCGAGGAGAAGACGATCGTCGGCTCCTTCTACGGGTCGGCGATTCCTCCGCGGGACTTCCCGCTCGTGGTCGACCTCTACCGCGCGGGCAAGCTCAAGCTGAACGAGCTCGTGGGCACGGTGGTGCCGCTCCAGCAGATCAACAAGGTGTTCGGTGCGCCCACGAATGCGGCGCGCTCGGTCGTGACATTCGAAGGGAACTGAGGAAGATGCTGTTGATCGGTGAATCGTTCGTCGGGGACGGCGTCAACGCGGCCCACACCAACGTCTTGGTCGGCCCGAAGGAAGGCCCGGCGGGTGCCGCGTTCGCCAACTCCCTTGCCAGCCCGTCGGCAGGCCACGTGCCGTTCATGGTCGTCGTGAAGCCGGGGATCCCGGTGCGCCCGCTCACGCTGTTTGTGAACAAGGCCGTGATCAGCGGTGACGTGCACGGCAACGCGACATGGGGAGCGGCGCAGGCCGGCATCGCGGTCGGAGTCCACAGGGCCGTCGTCGAGGGCGTCCTGCCCCCCGAGGCGCCGACTGAGTGGACGATCGTCGCCGCCGTGTGGGTGAACCCGGGCTGCGACGACCTGGACGAGGTCTACCGCAACCAGCGGGATGCCGCGTATGGCGCCGTTGTGGCGGCCGTGAAGGGTCTCCCCGCCTGGGACGACGTGGACGCCGCCGCCGCCCAGCCCAGTAATCCCTTCTACACGCCCAAGGAGCTGTGACATGCCCGACCGAAGCAACGCCGCGGCCGTCTTGGACGGTGTGCCGCGCGACCTGCTGCTCGATGGGGAGTGGGTCGCACGTGATGTCCGTTTCAAGGTCATTAACCCCGCGAATGGAAGCCTGATCGCCGAGGTGGCGGACGGTACAGCGGAGGACGCTCTTGCAGCCCTCGACGCCTGTGAGCGGGCCGGTGCTGCGTGGGCGGCGACGACCCCGCGGGAGCGCGCCAACATCCTGTGGCGCGCCCACCAGATGATGCTCGACCGGGTGGACCAGTTCGCTGCCCTCATCACGCTCGAGATGGGCAAGCCGCTGGCGGAGTCCCGGGGCGAGGTGCACTACGCCGCTGACTACGTGCGGTGGTTCGCCGAGGAGGCCACGCGCGTCCATGGGGAGTACCGGGTGGCCCCGACGGGTGACTCGCGCATCGTCACGATGCGCCAGCCCGTGGGCCCGTGCCTGCTGATCACGCCGTGGAACTTCCCACTCGGCATGATCACCCGCAAGGTGGCCCCCGCGATCGCGGCGGGGTGCACGATGATCGTGAAGCCGGCCCACGAGACGCCGCTCACCTGCCTGCTGATGGGCAAGCTGTTCCAGGACGCCGGTGTGCCCGCCGGGGTGCTGCACATCATCACCACGTCACACCCTTCGCCGATCTCTGAGGCCCTCCTGGCGGACCCGCGTCTGAGGAAGCTGTCGTTCACGGGGTCGACGGGGGTCGGCTCGACCCTGCTGAAGGGGGCGGCCCAGAACGTGGTCCGCACGTCGATGGAGTTGGGCGGCAACGCGCCGTTCATCGTCTTCGACGACGCCGACCTGGACCGGGCCGTCGACGGTGCGATGCTGGCCAAGTTCCGCAACGGCGGTGAGTCATGCGTGGCAGCGAACCGGCTGCTGGTTCAGTCCGGCGTCGCCGATGAGTTCGTGAATCGCCTCGAGGAGCGCATGCGCAGTGTTGTGGCGTCCGACGGTTTCGATGCCCAGGCGACCGTGGGGCCGGTCATCACCGAGAAGCAGCGCGACTCCGTGGACGCACTGGTCCGGGACGCCGTTGAGCGGGGTGCTGAGGTGCTCGTAGGCGGTGCGTCGCGCGAAGGGGCGGGGTTCTTCTACGAGCCCACTCTCGTCACGGGTGTCCCCGCCGACGCCCGGATCGCGGTGGAGGAGATCTTCGGGCCCGTCGCTGCGGTGCAGACCTTCGGGTCGGACGAGGAGGCCATCAGCCTGGCCAACAACACCGAGTTCGGCCTGACCGCGTTCGTGTTCACGTCCAACCTGGACCGAGCGTTCCGGGTGGCGGAGGCCCTCGAGACCGGCATGGTCGGCGTGAACCGCGGACTGGTCTCCAACGCCGCCGCTCCCTTTGGCGGCGTGAAGGCGTCCGGGCTGGGCCGCGAGGGCGGCTTCGAGGGCATCAATGAGTACCTGACGCTGAAGTACGTCGCGCTGGACGCCACCGGGTTCTGAACCCGTTCCAGGCTAGATCGGCCCTCGGCTTCTTAGCCGAGGGCCGATCGCGTGCTCCCATCCACCGGAGACGCAACGAACCTCGTAGCCGCTTGTGCGGACGGCCCTGTCCACATCAAGCCACCTGTACGCAGTCGCTGCCAGTACCTCGACCTCGCCCCTCAGGCCGGCGGTGATTGTCACTATCGGAAGGGGCGCAGGCGAGGCCGCGCCCGTGTGGTCACGGCAGGAGCCGTAGCCGGCGCCTCCCACTCCACACGAGCCGACGAGGATCTCAGCGAACGCGTTCGGACTCCTGGCGTTTCCCTAACGTTCGCGCCAAGCGAGACGGACTAGGCGCGGCAGCAGCTGCAATCCAATGGTCGGAGGCGGCCAGCGGCAAGCTCGAGGAGGGCTGGTTCCCCATCTTCAAGCATGGCGACTCGACCCCACCAGCCGTTTGGGCGGCGCTGCCATTCGATGAGGAGGGCGGGTTGCCAGGCGCCGGCGTCATCGCGTGCGAGCACGTGCTTGGCCGCGGATCTCGGGCCGTCTGCTTGCATGCGCGCGATGCGGTCACCGAGTGATCCCAGCTCGGAGTTGATGCGCGAAGACATGGACGCAGGATAGTTCCATTAGAACAAGTGTGCGAGATGGCAAGAGGGCGCCTCCCGCCACGAGCAGCCACAGCTGAAGTCGTGGCGGACAAAGCGCACTGGCCCCCTCATGCCGCTGGTGATCGGGTGGACATGGTGGACATGCTCCTGGCAAGGGGTCCAACGGACCTGTGGGCGGCCGGACTTCCTTTGTGGACAGGTCGAGGACAGATCTGAGGACATGCCTTGTGTGGGCTTCCGTGGTGTCAGGACACCACGAAAGGAAGCGGCCATGGGCATCGCGGAGCAGCTCGGTCTGGAGGAGCGAGTCCCTCAGCAGATCATCGCGGAGAAGTGGGATGCATGGCGCGTGCGGGAGCCCGCCCTGGCCGCTGTGGCCGAGCCGGAGTCCCTGCCACGTTGGTTGGATCGGGCCCGTCCCAACTCCAGCGATTCCCAAGTCTTCATCGAGGTCAACGCCGTCCTGCGCGCCTTGGCTCGACAAGCCGCCGTTGATGGCGGCGATGATCGGGACGCCGCCCTCATCCTCGCTTGGGTGATGCTCCCCGCCGCGATCGCGACGGCGCAGTGCGTCCAGCACCTGGAGCCCGACGAGGTGGACATCGTCATCGCCTCGAACCTGTGGATTCTGGTGAGGTCGTTCCGTCATCGCGTCCGATCGGGGGACGTGGCGGCGAGCATCGCCCGGGACCTGAAGACGGTCGTCCTGCTGGAGATGGGTGTGCAGGCGCCGCGGACGCGGCTTCCGTTGACCACGCCGGTGGCGTCCACCGTCTTTGATGGGCACGCGACCGAGGAGGTTGACGATGTGGACCCTCGCGTGGAGCTGCTGCACGTCCTCGACGACGGTGTCGCGGTGGGCTACATCGATGCCGCGCAACGGGACCTGCTGCTGGAGATCATCGCCAGCGCGGGCGAGGCCGCGGGACCACTGAGGGCGAATTCGTCGGGTTTGCGGGGGTTGCTGTCCGAGGAGGTCGCCACGCGACTGGGACGTCGGTACGGCATCACCTCGCGGCAGCTGCGTCGTCGGGCGGACAGGGCAGTCAAGGCGCTCTCGCGACTGGTCAGGGAGTGCGCGGCATGACCACCACGGTGACGACGCCTGAGTTGCTGTTGGCGTGGGGCGCGATCCGCCGTGGCGAGTTCCGCCAGGCCGGCTCGGCCGCAGGTTTCCCGCGCTCATCCGGGGAGCGACTCGTGGTGGTGGTCGGGGTGGCGGGTCAGGTGGGCGCGACGACCGTGGCGACAGCCCTCGCCGAAGCGCACGCGGCGAGCCGGCTGGTGGACTGCGCCCCCACCGTGGCGTCCGGCCTGGTCGGTGCGTGCGACCGGGAGTTGCCCGCCGGTGAGTCCGGTTGGCTGCGTGGACGCCGCGGGACGTTGCTGGTGGAACGGTGCCCCTTGGAGCTCCCCGGCCCGACCGCCGGCCCGCTGCCACCGACCGCCGACGGCGGCCTGACCGTCGTTGACGCTGGCGCTGACGCCCTCACCCACCTGGGTGGACGCGGCTGGGCCAGCCAGACGGTGCGCGACCCGTCGGTCCCACTCGTGCTGGCCGCGCGCTGCACGGTCCCGTGCATGCGCCGCCTCGAGGTGTCCCTGGCCCACTTGGCCCCACCGGGACGCTCGGTGGGTCTGGCCCTCATCGGCCCGCCATCGCGTCGGTGGCCACGCCATGTCGTGCTCTCGCACGCCGCCGAGAACCTCCGCCAAGACGGGCGCGTCGTCTTCGTCCCCGTCCATGACGCCTTGGCCACGCGTGGTCTGGACGTCGACCCGATCCCCGCGCCCGTCCTGGCCGCGGTCCGCAGCCTCGCCTTGGAAGGAATGACCTCATGACCCCCTTGCTCGTGCCGCTGGAGATCTGCCCGCTGCCCCCTCCGGGGATGCAGACCTACGTCGACCAGATCACCGGCTATGTGCTGTTCGCCGTCGGCGTGCTGTTCGTCATCGGCGTCGTGGTGTCGATCGGCGCCATCCTGGCCGGGAAGATCTTCTCGATGCCCCACGCCTCGAAGACGGGCGTCGTCGGGGTCGCGGTCGTCATCCTGGCTGCGGTCGCCTACCAAATCTTCCCGGCCATCGTCGCCGCCATCGTCGGGTCGGGGTGCGTGTGATGAGCAGACACCCACGGTCGTCCGCCACCCCCTCTGCTCAGGGGTGGCCGCGGGAGAAGCTGCTCGCCCTGGTCGTGATCAGCGGCATCACGTGCCTGCTGCTGGTCATCGGTCTGGTCCACAGCATGGTCTCCGCCCTGACACCCCGGATCGAGCAACCCAACCCAGCGGCCGCCTCGGCGGACCCTGCGCGCCATCGCGCAGTGGCGTCCCGGGACGCGATCGCCGCGGCGCCCATGCTGCAGGTGCCCCGCGAGGCAGCCTTCCAAGGCGCTCCAGCGTTGACGCCGGCTCCCACAATCCGCATCCCGGAGCCGACGATCGGCCGCGGGCCGGCGGGCGTACCGACCGGCTTCCCGCATACCCCTGAGGGGGCAGTGGGCCAGCTCACGGCACTGGATCGGCTCGTGCTGGAGCAAATGAGCGTCGCCACCACCCGCGACGTACACGCCGCATGGACCCTCGACGGTGCGATCGGGTTGGGGGAGTGGATCGTGGCCCAGCACGTGCAGAGCTTCCTGGCCAACGCCAAGCAAGGCGCCACCAAGGACCCCACGACCGTGGTCGAGGTGACCCCGGTGGGGGCTCAGATCAAGGGCACCGATGGCCCCAACTGGGTGCTGGCGTGCGTGCTGTACGACGTCCGCGCCACCATCCGCACCACCTCGCGGATGGGGTACGGACGCTGCGAGCGGATGCAGTGGCACGACGGCCGCTGGCAGATCGCCCCCGGACCGGCCCCGGCGTCCGCCCCCTCCGCTTGGCCGGGCTCCCAGCTCGCCAACGACGCCGGGTGGCTCACCTGGACCCCCGCCCCCTGAACCCGAAGGAGCACCATGTTTGGAACCCCGTGGGACCCGTTCGGCCTCCTCGCCTCCGAGGCGGCGAAACTCATCGTGGACGGCTGGGTGGCCATGTGCCTGGCCGTGTGGGGCGCAGGCCTGTGGGTGCTGCGGTTCGCGCTCGGCTTCATGGACGGCCTGCTCACCCCCGACATCAGCGAAACCGGCCCCGGTGCGGAGTTGTACCGGTTCATGTTCTGGATCGCCGGCGCGCTCGCCCTGGTCCTGCTCATCGTCCAGGTCGGGGTGGCCGTCTTCCGCCGCGACGGACGCAGCCTGGGCCGAGCGGCAATCGGAGTGGGCCAGTTCGTGGCCGTCTGGGTCGGCTTCCTCGGCTATGCGGCCATGCTCGTCACCGCCTCCGGTGGATTGACCCGCGCGCTGATGGAGTCGCTGCTGAACGTGACCACCTGGCGGGCTTGGGAACCATGGACACCGTTCCACCCCAAGGACATTACCGACGGCGTCCTGGCCACGGTCCTGCTCGTCCTGGGCTTCTTCCTGATCCTGGCGGCGATCGGCCACTTCTTGGTGATGATCGTCCGCTCCGCCGCGCTGTTGGTGCTGGTGGCGACGGGTCCGATCGCGGCCGCGGGTCTGGTCGGGGACGTGGGTCGGGCGTGGTTCTGGAAGACGTTCCGCTGGTTCCACGCCACTGCGCTGGCGCCGGTGCTGATGGTGATGGTGATGGGCATCGGCCTGAAGTTCGCCGAGGGCGTCGCGGTCGGCTACGCCGACGACATCCAGGGCTCGGTCGGGTCCGCGGTGGGCGCGGTGTGCCTGCTCTGCGTCTCGGTGGTCAGCCCGGTCGCGCTGTACAAGCTGCTGTCCTTCGTCGACCCGGGAACCGCCACGGGCGCGGCCATGCGCTCCGGGTGGGCCACGGTGGGCGGGCTCCAGGGACTGGTCCGTGGCAAGGGCGACTCCGGGTCGTCCGCAGCCCGGACGGCCGACCCCCAAGGCCGATCCGCGGGAGAGAGCACCGCCGAGGGCGCCACCCACAGCCGGCTCATGAACGCCACCAGCTTGTCGGGCAGCGCTGGCCAGCCGCCGGCGGGCGGCAACCACGGCCACGGCGTCCGGACCGGTGCGCAACCCGCACCAAAGGCCGGGCAGCACACCCAGCAGGGCGGAGGTGCCGCGATCGGTGGGTTCCTGCGACCCATTCGGGGCGCGGTCGCCGACACCATCGGCGCCGTTGGCGGGCTGGGCGCGGCAGGCACCGCGATCGGCGCCGACCTCACCAACCAGCAAGGCATCGGCCACAACGCCTACTACCCCGACTTCCACGGCGGCTTCGGACGCCATGGTGGCAGCGCCGGCCAGCGAGCCAACGCCGAGGCGCACGGCAGGACGTCGACCGATACACCGCCACCGGCCGCCACGCCATCTGCTTCACCCCCGCCGGGGCCGGGCGCGCCTCAACCGCCGGCGCTCCAGCCGATGCAGCCGACCGGGCCCGTCCAGTGCAGTGAAGGGAACTCGACCTCATGAGCACGATCTACAGCGACTACTCCCGCGCCAAGATCGGCTGGTTCTTCGGCCTGAACGGCTGGCAATTGGCCACCCTCGGTGTCACCGCCATCCCCGTCGTCGGCGCTGTCGGCGCCGGCCAGTGGCTGTTGTCCCTCGGCGTGGCCGCGTCCTGGACGCTGCTGGCGGTCCTGGTGGCCGTCCCGGTGAAGGGCCGCTCGGCCACCGGCTGGCTGTTGGCCTCCATCAGCTTCGCCGGCGGAACGCTCGCACGGTGGGCCAGCTTCCGCAGCATGGCGTCCCGCGGCATGGTCACCGACCTGGCCGAACCGGACCTCCCCGGCGTCTTGAGCGGCATCGCCATCCACGACGGGCCACCGCACGGGGCCAGCCTGCGCCGGGTGGCGATCATCCAGGACCACGCCCACCGCACGTGGGCGGTCACCGCAGCCCTCGTGCACCGTGGGCTGAGCGCGGCCGACGCCGACCAACGCCGCACGCAAGGCCACGGCCTCACCGAGCTGTTGGACGCCTGCTCCCGCAGCGAGCTGGTCGACGAGCTCATCTTCGTGGTCCGCACGGTCCCCGACGACGGCGCCGAACGGCACCAGTGGATCGCCCGCCACCGCCGCCCGAACAGCCCCGACCTGGTCCGGGCGATCAACGACAGCCTGAACGCCGGCCTGACCCAAGCCTCGGTCCGTACCGAGCAGTTCGTCACCGTGGTGGTGTCCGAATCCCGGCTCGGTCGCAGCGCCCGCGAGGTCGGCGGCGGGCTCGACGGCCGCGCCCGAGCCCTCCACCTGTTGATGGGGGAGGTCGAGGCCCACCTGACCGGCGGCATGGGCGCCACGTCGGTGACCTGGCTCACCAGCCAGGAGCTCGCTGTCGCCGTCCGCACCGGGTTCGCGCCCGAAGACCGGGCCAGCATCGTGGACGCCGTCGCCGCCCACGAAGCCGATCACAACGTGAACGCCGACGTGCCGTGGGCGATGGCCGGCCCCTCGGGAGCCGACCTGGTGGCACGGCACTACTCCCACGATGCGTGGAACAGCGTCTCCTCCACGATCAAGCTCCCGGCCAAGGGCGCGGTGATGGGCGCGCTGGCGCCGGTGCTCACCCCACAGGAACCCGCCGAACGCCGCTCCATGATGGTGTGCTACCCGATCGTCCCCACCGACCGGGCGGATCGGCAGTCCGCCAGCTCGGAATGGGTCGCCGACATGGGCCAAGGCCTCCGCGAGCGGGCCGGGGTGAAGCTCCGCGAACGGGAACGCGCCGACCTGGCCAAGGTCCGCAATCTCGACGTGAAGCTGGCCCGCGGCAACTCCCTGACCACCCCGTACGCGGTCTGCACCGTGACCGTCCCCAAGACCCAACGGGTCGCCGAGGCCGCCCGCCGACTCGACGCGGCCGTCCGCGGCGCAGGGTTCGCGCCCCTGCGGCTCGACCTGGTCCAGGACGCCGCCTTCGCCGCCTCGACCATCCCGCTCGGTGTTGGTCTCAACCGAACCGGAGGCCTGTGATGCGCCGCACGAGGATTTCCGGTGGTCGCGGGATCGGGTCGTTGCTGACCGACTTCGGACACGACCTACCCGCTGCCCCCACCACGGTCCAGCTGCCCCGCGAGGCCCGCCTGTTCCGCACCGCCCCCCGACGGGGTCGGCCGGTCCCGAGTGCGGGCTGGACGCCGGCGTCCGTGCCGGTCTCACGCTGGCGGATGACCTCCGACCAGGCACCGGTGTTCTGGCCCTTCGTCACCGGACCCGGCCTGCCGCCCACCGGCGCCCAGATGGGCATCGACTACTTCAGCGGCGGCAGCTTCTACGCCGACCCCCACGGCTGGGTTCTCGACGAGCGCATCCCGGTCACCAACCCGAACATCATCACGTTCGGCAAGCCGGGCGGCGGAAAGTCGAGCACCACCAAGGCGTTCTGCCTGCGCATGGGCGACTTCGGCTACCGCACCCTCATCTTGGGTGACCCCAAAGACGAGTACGAGCCGCTGTGCCGAGCCCTCGGCGTCGAACCGTTCGCCATCGGCCACGGCCTCGGGACGCGGATCAACCCCCTCGCCTTCGGCCCCCTCGGGGAAGGCTGGGACCGACTCGACCCGGTCGAGGCCCAACGCCGCGCAGCGATCGTGTTCGGACGCTGGCTCACCCTGGTGCGCGGTCTGGTGGGCAGTCAGAAGATCGGCGACCAACACGTGCCCTTCGGTCCCAGCGACGAGGTCGTCGTGATCGCCGCGCTTCGGATCCTCACGGGTCACCACGACGGCAACACCCGCTTGGTCGAGACGACGATCCCGGCCGTGTGGCAGCTGCTGAACAACCCCACCGACGACCTGATCGGCACCTGCCGGTACCAGACCGAACGCCAGTTCCTCGACCAGACCCGGCTGCTGCGGGACGCGCTGGGTCAACTCGTCTCCGGGGCGTTGGCCGGCTTGTTCGACGACCACACCACCATCCACGTCGACTGGAACGCACCCATCCAGTCCCTCAGCCTCTCCCGCCTCGAACCCTTGGGCGATGAGGCCATCGGCATCGCCTTGACCTGCCTGAACTCGTGGGGCCGCGGGATGCGGGAGATGTCCGCGCCCGGGGATCGGCGGATCATAGTCCGCGACGAGGCGTGGAAGCAGATGCGGCTCGGCCCGGAGCCGGTCAAGAGCTTGGACGCCGACCTGCGCCTGTCGCGGTCGACCGGCGACATCCAGTTCGTGGTCGCGCACAAGCCCAGCGACCTGCTGTCGGTGGGGGAGCAGACCTCCCAAGCCGTCGCGATCGCCCGTGACCTGCTGCACCTGGCCGACATCAAGATCCTGCACGGTCAGGACGCCGCGGTCGGTCAGGAACTCGAGCGGCTCCTCGAACTGGGGCCGATCGGACGCGAGCTGGTCACCGGTTGGGCCCGGCAGGAGAAGGGCCGCGCCCTGTGGCTCGTGGGCGGGCAGTTGCACAAGGTGAAGACGGTCTTGACGCCGTGGGAGGCGCAACTCACCTACACCAACGCCGCGATCGAAGGAGCATCGGCATGAAGTTCCTGGCGTTGGCCCTCGTGCCGCTGGTGGCGCTGCCGCTGGCCCTGGTCGTCCTGCTCAACGGACTGTTGGCACCCGTCGGTGCGACGCTCGTCCTGAACCGGCCGTGCGTCACCGTCCCCGTGGACGCGACTCTGCCGCCGTTGGATGTGCCCGAGGACCCCGACACCGGCGGGGAAGGTGGGGTGGGGTTCGCGTTGCCCCAGCCGGGTGCGCCGCGCAAGGACAGCGTCCACAACCCACCCACCGCCATCCCGGCCAGCGTGGAATCGCTGTACCGGGCGGCGGCGTCCCGCTACGTGCTGCCCTGGACGCTGCTGGCCGGCATCGGGATGTCCGAGACCAACCACGGCCGCAACAACGCCACCAGCTACGCGGGTGCCAGGGGGCTGATGCAGTTCATGCCCGCCACGTTCGCCGCCTACGGCGTCGACGGGGACGGCGACGGTCGGGCCGACATCCTCAACGACGCCGACAGCGTCCACTCGGCGGCGAACTACCTGACCTCGATGGGGGTGACCAGCGGCGAGGCGAGCGTCCGCAAGGCCCTGTTCGCGTACAACCGGTCCACGTGGTACGTCAACGACGTCTTGTTCTACGCCCACGCCTACGGCGGCGGTGTCGTGGCCGGATCACCGGACGATTGCGGCGCCGCGGGGGAGGGCGACCCTACGTTGCCCCCACTCACCAACGAACGCGTCCAGCAGATGTTCGCCTGGGCGCGCCAGCAGATTGGGGAGCCGTACGTGTTCGGCGCAAACGGCCCCGACGCGTGGGACTGCTCCAGCTTCACCCAAGCGACCTTGCGCTCGATCGGGATCAGCATCCCCCGGACGTCCCAAGCCCAGCGTGACTGGCTCGCCAAGGGCAACGGTTTCCGCGTCCCACCCGGGCAGGAACGCCCCGGCGACTTCGTGTTCACCAACACGTGGCGCGGCCCCAACCACGTCGGCCACGTGCTGTTCGTCTACAACCCCGCCGGCCACACCAGCCTGGAAGCCGTCCGCAAGGGGGTCGGCCACTACGACTACACGATCTGGGCCAACCGCAACATCTACGAGATCTGGCGACTCGGCAACCTCTCCGACACCCCACCCCAAGGAGCATCATGAGCGCCCTCCAGCGGCAACGCCGCACCAACCCCTACCCCTACACGTGGGAAGTTCCCGCCGCGGTCGCCCTTCTGGTCGGGTACGCCCTCGTGATGGCCGTCCACCTGGGCCGCGCCGCGGCCTGCTACGTCGCCACCGGCACTTGGCAGCTCACTCCGGCCGAGAACCTGATCAATGCCCTGCCCGGCCTGCTCACCGGCGACGCGACCGCCGGACTGCCAGACGTCAGTTGCGGGGTCACCTCGCCCCCGAGCCTCACCGTGTGGATCGCCCTCGGGTTGCTGCTGGCGGCGGCTGTGCTCGCCGTCGTCGGACGGCTGCTCTTCGTTCGGTGGGGGGCGGGCCGGATGAAGGGACTGTCCACCGTCGCTGACGCCAAGGCCGTCCTCGGGCTGAGCCGTCTGCGCGACGTTCGCCACATCATCCGACCAGACCTTCAAGCCCGAAAGGAAGCTAGCCGATGACCACGACCGCGAAGGCGCACGGCACCCGTGCCCGCTTCGATCCCACCCAGGTCGGCTGGCGCATCGGGAGGGCGCACGAGCCGCGCGGCGGTGACCTGTGGTGCCCGTGGGACCGCACCTGCGGGGTCATCGGCCCGCAGGGCTCGGGCAAGACGCTCGACCTGCTCACCCCGGCCTTGCTCCACGCGCCGGGCGCGGCGCTGGTCACCCTCACCAAGCCCGCGGACCTGTTCCTGTCGTTCACGGCCCGCAGCCAAGGAGGGCGCCCGTGCCTGGTGCTGGACCCCTTCGGGTTCGCGCCGGGGCTGCCCGAGCTGGTCTGGAACCCCATCGACGGCTGCGTCGACCCTTTGGTGGCCGAACGTCGGGCCAAGGCGTTCACCGCCGGCACCCTCCGTGGCGCGACCACCGGGGGAGCGGGGGACTCAGCCGCCCGCTTCTACGCCACCGAAGCAGCCAAGGTGCTGCAGGGCTACTTCCACGCCGCCGCCCTCACTGGCCAGACGCTGGACGCTGTCCTCTCGTGGGTCGCCAACCCGCTGGACTCCCTGGAGCCCACCGAGATCCTGCGCAACCACCCGAACGCTGCACCGCACTGGCACGCCCTCCTGCACGGGGCGCTGACCGGGGATGAGCGGACGGCGTCCAACACCCGCACCACCGTCCACCAAGCGATGGACCTGTTCTTCCAACCCGGCATCCTCGCCCGCTGCGTGCCCACCCCCGGACGGCCGGCCACCGACATCGTCGGTGTCATCCGCCGCGGTGGCACCGTCTACCTGCTCGGCCGCGAGGACCCCTTCTCGTCGGCGTCCCCGCTCATGACCGCACTGGCCGAACACGTCCTCGACACCGCCCTCGCGATGGCGCACGCCTCACCGTGGGGCAGGCTCTGCCCACCGATGTTGGCCTGCCTGGACGAGTTACCCTCTACCGCGCCCATCCCGACCCTGCGGACCCGAATGGCCAACGAACGCGCCTTGGGGTTGTCGTTCATCTACGCCGCCCAAACCTGGCGCCAACTCGCCTCCCTGTTCGGCGAACAGGAGGCGCGTGCCCTGTTCGGGCTGACCAACGTGCTTGTCCTGTTCGGCGGCAGCAAGGACGTCGCGTTCAACCGGGAGGTCTCCGAACTCGTCGGGACCGTCCGTGTGGCGCGCACCACCTGGCAGTTCGGACGCCAAGGCGGACGGTCAGCATCGGGGGAGGACATGGCCATCCTGAAGCCGGAAGAGGTCCGGCAGATCCCGACCAAGCAGGCGCTCATCGTCCCCGAGAACGCCACACCCCTGATCGCCCGGCTCGACAGGTGCATCGAAGGCCGGGCCGGTCGGCGACTGCTTGCCGAGCAGAGGGCCGTCCAGGACAAGGTCGACCGGGTCCGCCGCAACCTCGACACGCTCGCGGACCGACAGATGGCAGCGGTGGTCCTGGCCCGGCAGCAGGGCATCATCGACCGCAACGACGAGGGGGAGTGGTGATGGCCGGCCGAGCCTTGGTCCAACCGTTCCCGATGCCGCTCACCCCGGCACTGCAACGCGCCTTCTCTGACCTGTACCTCGCCGAGAACGGTAACGACCGAGAACGACGCATCATCGGCGACCCCGCCAAACTGCCCCGCCCCTGGGACCCCGCCACCATCACCGACCCAGACCTGCGCGAGGAAACGTGGGTTTGGCTCGAGGACGTCGTGACTTGGTTCAACATCGAATACGTGTGGGACCCCAACCTCGGCGTCATCCCCGCCTGCTGGCCCCACCACCCGCACCTCGTCCACGAAGTCGCCACGCTGGCCGACCAACGCCGCCGCGCCGGCATCGCCACCTCCAGCGACCAACTCGAAGATTGGCACCGCTACTGCGTCCCCGCGTTCCTCGAACGGATGCGCGCCCGGATCAAGACACAATGCGACGGCGGCCATACCGCCTGGCCGGCCCGCGCGCGCCATTCTCGACATGTGAGCCAGGAGTGGGTCGGCGATCGTGGGGACGCCTACCGCGGCGACATCGCCGCCCTCATCGGATACCGAATCGAGGAACACCAGCAAGTCCTCAACCGACCCAACTCCCGGCTAATCCAGGACTCCGACGGAGGGACCACCAACCTCGACACGGGACGGATCTCCTGAGATACAGCTTGCGCACCATGACCCTGATGCATGCAGCACCGCCAGCAAGGAGGCTGCAGCCCGGTACGACAAGCACCGGCCGCATTGCGGTGGCTAGCGTGCGGATAGTTCGGGAAGAATCGCGGTCTGGCGCTTGGAGGCCCACAGACTGATCGATTCCCGCTATACCGACTCCGAGACGGGTAATCGCTGAAAGTCCTCCACAGTCCAAGCCTCAACTTCATCGAGATGGACGGCCGCGGCTGCTTGGGCCGCTGGTACATCATGGGCGAGCATCGCGTCCAAGATCTCTAGGTGACGACTGGTCGAACCCGCGATCCGATGCACGCCCGTGGCCCCCAGCACCCTGAGCCACGACACCCAAGGCTCCACGCCGGCTCGCGCTCGCAGCAGTCGTGAATTTCCGGCCGCCGCGATGATGGTTTGATGAAGGTTGTGGTCGCTCTCGAAAAACGGTTCGTAGACGCCGTCGTCAGCCGCAGCGAGGGCTTCGACCACCTCGTCACGCAACTCGATCAGAACCGAGGCTGAGATCCGCGACGCGGCTAGCCCGGTGGCCAGCACTTCAACGGCCTTGCGGAACTGGCAGACTTCGTGGATGTCCTGCACGGTCGGGAGCACTACGAAGGTACCGTACCGAGCTTTGGTCTCCACCAACTGTGCGTGCTCCATTCGAGCAAGCGCATCCCTGATCGGTGCCCGGGAAATGCCGAACTCAGCAGCGATTGCGGAAGGGTCGACCCTTGTCCCAGGGGCGATCTTGCCGGTGATGATCCGTTCGGTGAGGATCCGATAGACCCGATCGGAGATGAGTTCAGACACGCCGTGGTCAGCAGAGCTTGCCACCTGAGTTCCCCCTTCAGAAGCCAGACAACGCCACCAGATTAGCTATGTCGATCCCCTTGACCGCTAGCCGCTGATCGATTAGCGTCTAGCGTACGCCTCGGGGGAGGCCCTGACAAGAAGGGCAGCGGGACCCCGGTCAGTAGGAGTTGGGGCGATCGAAAAGGGGCGGCGAGGCCGTCCGGCAACCGAGTAGAGGGACATCCAACAGTGAGTGAAGTCAAGGGCATCTGCCCGGCAATGATGACCGCCTGGGGCTCAGACGAGCTCTACGATCGGGCCAAGTCCGAGAAGTACGTCACCTGGCTAATCGAGTCGGGCGCCGAGGCCCTCGCCGTTGCGGGCAGCACCGGTGAAATGACCGCCATGCAACCCGACGAACAGGCCGAGGTCATCGATCATGTGACTCGCTTCGTGGCCGGGGAGGTTCCGGTTCTCGCGAGCGTGGGAAAGTACAGCACTTTCGAGACCCTCTACTTGGCGAACAAGGCCAAGGCCTCCGGCGTGGACGGACTCATGGTGTTGCTTCCGTATTATTACAAGCCGTACAAGGACGCCGCTCGGGAACATCTACGTACGATCCGTCGTGAGGTCGACCTACCGATCTGCCTGTACAATAACCCGCACTTCGCTGGCTACGAGTTCAGCTCGCGAGAGGCCGCGGAACTGCACGCAGAAGGTACGGTTCAATCGATCAAGTCAGCGCACGGGGACACTAACCGGATCAGCGACCTCAAGTTCATGTCGGACATGACGGTGTTCTACGGCCACGACTACTCGGGGCTTGCCGCATTCGCGGCAGGGGCCGACGGCTGGCTCTCAGGGTTCCCGGCCGCCTTCCCAAGGCAGTGCCGTGCAGTTCAGGACGCGCTACGGGATGAGCGTGACCTCGACAAGGGGACCGCTGCCTGGTCGAAGTTCATCCCCTTCGTCGAGTACTTCATGGATCCAGCGACCGCTGCCGATGCCCACTGGCTGGAGATCCTGAAGTTCGCCGTGCTAGTCCAAGGCGTCGATGTCGGTTTCGCACGCCGCCCGCTGAAGGAACTCTCCTCGGCCCACAAGGCCAAGGTTGAGGCCCTGCTTGAACCCCTGCTCAGCTGACCGGAACTTGGAGGGTCACATGAAGAAGCTCCTTGCCGTCGCCAGTGGCATTCTGGCGAGCCTACTCGTCGCCTGTGCCGGACCTGCACCAAGTGGTGGGGGTGTGGGCACCCAGCAAGGCGACAACAAGCTCACTGTCGCGGCAGTGGTCAATACCAGTGACTACAAGACCGCGATCGAGTCCATGAAGAAGTGGGCGGACGGAAAGGGTGTCGACCTTGAGGTGATCGAGGAGAACACCCAGACCTACGCCTCGTCGTACGTTCTCGCATCCCAGACACAGAACCCAAGGTACGACGTCATTATGTTCTGGGACTTCTACCTCGACCAGCTGTACCCCATGCTGACGCCCTTGGACGGAAGTGCAGACCCCAAGTATGATCTTTCGCTAATTGATGACGGCGACATTCTTCGCACCGGCTACAGCAACTACAAGGGACATCCCTACAACGTCCCCTACGGCTTGGATGCCTACGTGCTCTACTTCCGCAAAGACCTCCTTGAGGCAGCGGGCATTTCGAAGGTGCCTGAAACCTGGAACGAGCTTATCGAAGCTGCGGTCAAGTTGACCAAGGACACTGATGGTGATGGAAACATCGACCAGTGGGGTATGGCGACCAACGGGCTCCCTGGTCAAGTATTCAACACCTACTCTTTCTTCAACTTCCTCCTGACGAACGGCGGGAAGGTCGTTGACGAGGAGGGCAAGCCACTGTTCAACACACCCGAAGGTGTCGAGGCCTTGCAACTCATGGTGGACATGCGCAACAAGCACAAGGTCATGCCCCCGGATGTGATCACCTATGACAACAACGAGATCCATGAGGGGTTCCTGTCCGGCAAGTTCGCGATGATCACCCACTGGCCCTACGTGTACGGCATGACCTACGGCTCTGAGGTGGAAGGTAAGGTCGGCTACGCCGCGGTCCCGCACTCGACCAAGGGCGAGGCTGCCACGGTCCTCAACGCGTGGAGCTTCGGCATCCCCACGATGTCGCAGAACAAGGATCTGGCTTGGGATCTGGTGACTTACCTCTTGAGCACCGAGGCAGGCGCCTACGAGTTCAGCCAAAAGAAGGACTGGCCGTTCCGGCAGTCGGCCTATCAGGCGGCGGCCGACGAGTACGACATCCCTGACGACTTCCTGAAGTTCTCCAACTTCGTCTTCGACACGGCGAACAACAACTCGCAGAAGGTCATCATGGCGCGCGGCGGTGAGACGTCTATCATCCTCGGCGACTACATCGACCAAGCGATGAACGGGCGGCTGACTGCCCAGCAGGCCTTGGATGGGGCATACAACGACATCACCAAGTTGCTGGAGAGCTAGCCATGGAGGGGTCCCGCGGCTGGTCGCGGGACCCCGCGGGCTTAGAGTCGCACGCACATGAGCGTTGACACGTGAGAATGGAACGACCAATGACCCTGGTGATCTGACATGTCCCCTTCGCGATTGAGCCTGAGCTCAACATCTCGCCCCAGTCAAGGAGCGAGGGTCAAACCGACGCGCAGGCGATCGGGAAGGGAGCGGCTGGCGCCCTTCGCGTACCTCCTTCCCGGAATGGCCTTGGCGGTTTTCGTGATGGCGATCCCCATCATTCAGGGGTTCATCTATAGCGTGCAGCAGTACAATCTGGCGTCCGCCAGCCCGCCTCGTTTCATTGGATTGGGCAACTACTCTGCTTTGTTCGCCGACGAGAAGTTCCGCCAAGCATTTGTGCAGACCGTGGTCTTTGTGACGGTCGCCCTAGTCCTAGAGTTTGTTCTGGGGTTTTTCTTCGCCCTGCTCTTCCGGCAGGGCTTTAAAGGAAAGTACGTTATTCTGGGGGCGAGCCTGCTGCCCTGGATGATGCCGCAATCAGTCACCGCCTTCATGTGGGCATGGATACTCAACGGCTCATCGGGGGTGCTGAACAGCATCCTCCTGCGCTTCGGTGTGATTTCCAACAACATCGAGTGGCTGAGTACTCCAGGACTCACCCTGGGCGTCCTGATCTTCATTGATGTCTGGACGTTCACCCCCTTCGTGATGTTGGTTCTCTATGCTGGCCTACAGGGCATCCCTCAAGAACTGGTCGAAGCGGCGAAGATTGATGGGGCTGGTGCGATCCAGCGCACGCTGAACGTGACCATACCATTGTTGAAGTCTGCTGCGAGTGTCGCCTTCCTGATGCGTTCCATGATGGCAGTTCGAACGTTCGACTCGGTCTGGATCATCACGAGGGGAGGGCCCGCCGGTACGACAGAGTTGCTGGGCACCTATGCATACAAGAAGGGCATGGTGGGGTTCAACCTCGGGATGGGGTCGGCGGCAGCCGCAATCGTTTTCGTCTTGTCTCTGATGATCAGCATCTGGTTCGTCGGCAAAGTCCTGAAGCGAGGTTGAGGCGAGATGACGAGGATACGATCGCTACGGAGGCAGGCGTTGATCTACCTGGCGGCCATTCTGCTGTTCGCGTATTCGGCGCTGCCGGTCGTCTGGCTCTTGAGTACATCGTTCAAGTCCCAATCAGAGATCCTCCAGGGTGCCGCGACACTTCTCCCACGTCACTGGACGTTATCGAATTATGATCAGGTGCTGCTGAAGTCGGAATACGGGCAATACTTCCTGAACAGTGTGATGGTGACCTTGGGGGCGACATTCGTCGTCATGGTTTGCGCCATCCTCTCCGGATTCAGCTTCTCGGGCATGTTTCACTACCCGGCCAAGAACGGGATCATGATCGTCATCATTCTGGCGCGCATGGTTCCGGAGATCGCAGTCGTCATACCCTTGTACTTCTATCTGCAGCGACTGAATCTCTTCGACACGAAGACGGGCATCGCACTCGTTATCAGTGCCTTGGCATACCCGTTGGCCACTTGGCTAATGAAGTCGTTCTTCGATGACATTCCGGAGTCGCTCTACGAAGCTGCCAAGTTGGACGGTTGTAACTCTTGGGACATCCTCAGGAGGATCGTGCTGCCCATCTCAGGCCCCGCAATCTCCAGCACTTTGATCATCACCTTCTTAACCGTGTGGAACTCATTCCTTATTCCGTTGGCCTTCGCCAAGACTGCGACTTCTAAGACCTTTCCGGTTGCGATCTCTGAACTAGCTTTTGGTGAGTATGGCGTGAGTTGGGGCACTCTGTCGGCGCTCTCCGTCTTGGCGGTCATCCCTATGTTCTTGATCGGCCTCTTTGCCCAGAAGTACATCGTGGCGGGCTTGATGAGCGGAGCGGAGAAGGGCTGATAATTCGCGTCGGGAGGTGCGCTCCAGGCGAGGTGGTGCAGGGAAACGTAAGAAGTTGCAAGTGTGTGTTTGCCTCAGGGAAGGGCATTTTCGAATGACGCTCCGAAAGATCATCAACGACCCCCATGAATTCGTCGACGAGGTGTTGGAGGGCATCGTCCGCGCGCATCCGGACTGCTATCGCTTCGCTTCCGGGGATCGTCGAGCCGTCGTGACCACGATCCCCCGTGGCCACGTCGGCATCGTCACCGGCGGTGGCTCAGGGCACCTTCCGTTGTTCTTGGGGTATGTTGGCCAAGGCTTGGCCTCCGGGGTGGCGGTGGGCAACGTCTTCTCGTCACCTTCACCTGATCAAATCCTCGCGGCGACTCGGGCGGTGGACTCGGGGGCGGGGGTGCTCTACCTGTATGGCAACTACGGCGGCGATGTCTACAACTTCGATCTTGCCGCTGAGCGGGCGGCCTTGAGCGGAATCAGGACTCGAACGGTGCTCGGGGCAGACGATGTGCTCTCAGCGCCCTCTGATCAGGCCATGAGCCGACGCGGTATTGCGGGCCTGACCCTCGTATTCAAGGTCGCCGGGGCGGCCGCAAGTGGTGGTGCCAACTTGGATCAGGTGGCCGCTGTGGCCCAGCGAGCGGCCTCTGCCGTGCGGACCGCGGGAGTGGGACTCGCGCCCACGATCCTCCCCGCCGCCGGCAAGGCCAGCTTCTCTCTGCCGGAGGGTCACATGGAAGTTGGAGTTGGGATTCACGGGGAGAGCGGGTTGGAGACAGTGGCGATCGCCCCCGCTCATGCTGTCGCTGAGGTCCTGTTCGAGCACCTCAATGCGGAGCTTGAGTTGGATGGTGCTTCTCGAGTCGCGGTTCTGGTGAATGGTCTTGGGGCCACGCCCTTGGAGGAGCTGTACATCCTGTACTCGGAGGTGGCGAATCAGATCGAGGCTCTGGGTGCACACATCGCCCACGCCATGGTCGGCGAATATGCCACGAGCTTGGAGATGGCGGGCGCATCGATCTCGATCATGCGGCTCGACCCCGAACTCGAGGAGTTGCTCAACGCGCCAGCGTCGTCACCGTTCTATCGGCCGGGGACCGCGATCCCAGAGTCAGTGTCCCGGCCCAAGCAGCAGGTCGCGGGAGAGGCGGACGGTCGTGAGATCGCACAGATGGGGTTCGAGTCTGCCCTGCGCGACGCCGTGCTGCACCTTGCCGCCGAGATGCCGCAGTACGAGGACGAACTGCGCGAGCTGGACGCGGCGCTGGGGGATGGAGACCTCGGCTTGACGGTTACGGCCGGTGTCACCGCGATGGGAGAGCGTGTGGCCTCGCTTCCGCGTGACGTCGCTGCCAGTGAACTACTCCGTGAAGCAGGAATGGCCTTCGCGTCGGCCAATCCTTCGACTTTTGCTGCCTTGATCGGGACCGGGTTGCTGTCTGCGTCTGCGGTGGTGGACGACACACGCCAGCCCGACCTGGACTCTGTGGTGGCGATGGGGCGTGCCATTGCTGCCGCGATCGCGGACAAGGGTGGAGCACGGCTGGGCGACAAGACCATGCTCGATGTGCTTGTACCCGTGCTGGATACGCTCGAGGCGGAGGGGAGCGGGGAGAACCTCTTGTCTCGGCTGCCCATCTGGGTCGATGAAATTGCTCAACTCCGATCGGCCAAGGGGCGCGCTGCATGGCACCAGGATCGGAGTGTCGGGCGGCAGGATCCCGGATCCGTCGCTGTCGCACGCGCTGTAGAGACCTTGGTTGGGCACTCCCCGTCGCATGACCGAGCACCCCGATAGAGGTCGAGCCGTGCGCGTCATGTCCTTCGGTTCCCTCAACATTGATCGGTCGTACCGCGTGCCACACATGGTGGTGGCAGGCGAGACGCTGACTGCTTCTGGCTTCACCGAGGCTCCTGGCGGCAAGGGGCTCAATCAAGCGATCGCCTTGTCCTCTGCGGGCATGAAGACGCACATGGGTGGGCAGATCGGCGATGACGGCGTCTGGCTGCTGACCGAACTGGCGGAGCTTGGGGTGGACACAACGCACGTGCGACGGGTGGAAGGCGTGACTGGCCACGCGATCATCCAGGTGGGACCCGACGGTGCGAACGGCATCATGGTCCACCCCGGGGCTAACCGCGTTGCCGACGACGATTGGGTGGGGCGTGTCGTCTCGATGCTGAGCCGAGGAGACCTTCTCGTCCTGCAGAACGAGGTCGACGGAACGGCGCACGCGCTCAAGTTGGCCAAGAGGCTCGGTGTCCGCGTCGCCCTCAATCCATCGCCGCTGGACGCCTTGTTACCGACGCATCTCCTCCCCCTTGTGGACTTCCTCTTCATCAATGAAGGCGAGGGAGCGGGTCTTGCAGGCGTGCAATCAGCCAGTAGCATCCTCGACACGCTGACCCAGCGCCTGCCGTCGGCCACGGTGGTCCTCACGCTTGGGGAGAGGGGCGCGTGGTCCGCGCGCGGCGCCGACCGCGCCTTTGTGCCAGCGCGCGTTGTACCCGTAGTGGACACGACTGCTGCCGGAGACACGTTCACTGGATACTACTTGGCGGGGGAGGCCGAGGGGCTCGACATGAAGGGTTGCTTGGCGCTGGCCACTGCGGCCTCGGCTCTCGCAGTCACCCGGGCTGGTGCTGCCCGGTCCATCCCTCTCCGCGCCGAGGTGGACGAATTTGGCTGGGAGTGACGACGCCTCAACAGACAGGTTGGCCCCGGTCAGGGGACGTCCCGACGAGTCGGTCCTTCTTGAGGGTTGGCGAGTCCCCATGGGGATGAAGCGGCAAAGCTGCATCCCGGCCCAGCGGTGCGAGGTTGCGCACCTGGGTATCGATAAGCCGAAGCCGATTGGCCACGCCGTCCGCGATCGGTGTCGGCGAGCAAGTTGGGTTATCGACGGCGCCCAAATGTAGGGCGGTAACGGCGCGGTGGTTCCCAGCAGTCCTTGCAAAGGAGGCGATTCCTGGAGGTTAGCAGGGCGTCGAACACCTGAGTTGGACCTCTTTAGTGACCCACGCGGGCAAGCATTTCGGCGATGTCGTCGGGGATCACGGGCTCGGCTTGGAGTTGTTGGCCGGCCAGCGTGATGGTGACGTGTTGCAGGGGGCGTAGTGCTCGGACGATCCTCTTGATGCTCCAGCCGGTGCGGGCTTGCAGGTCGCGGGCGATCGCGAGTGCGGCGAACACGATGGTCAGGTGTGCCTCGATCGAGTCGCGCAGACGGTGGTAGATGGGCCGGGCAGCCAGGTCACTCTTGCTCATTCGGAAGGATTGCTCGACCTGCCACAGGTCGTGGTAGCTGCTGATGACCTCGGCCGCGGGCATGGTGCTGGCGGTGATGTTGGTGACGTAGCCCTTCAAACCAACCAGGTCGGTGGCACGTTGCAACGATGCCTCGTCCAGGCTGGCGGTCTGGCCGGTGGTCTTCACGAACCGGGCCTTCTTCGCCGGCCGCACTCCGTCCACTATCGCGACCGCCCTTTCCCGTTGTGCGGACAACGTCTTGCGGTCCCGGGCAGCCCGCTTGTGGGAGTACTGCCAGACGGCGCGCCACGCCGCCGGATGCGTCTGGGGTGTCCAGGTGGGTTCGGCGCGGGTCTTCACCTGGTCGGGATCAGTCTTCTGCCGGCGCAGGGTGATGGTGTCGATGACCTGGCCATCAGCGAAGGCATTGCCGTGCCAGTGGAAGTACTTGGCCAGGTCGTGCGGGGCGCGGGTGACGCGGGAGCCGACGATGAACCGCAATCCGGCCTCGTCGATGGCTTCCAGGTTCGCAGTCGACAACATGCCCGCATCCGCGACGACGACCATGTCGGCCACGCTGTGGCGCTCCTGGAACGCCTTGACCACCGGGATGATCGTGCCGGTCTCGGCCTTGTTCCCCTCAAAGCAGGCGATCTCGAGCGGGAACCCGGTCCGGTCCACGAGCAGACCGACCACGATCTGCGGATCGACCCGGCGTTCCTTGCTGAACCCCACCTTGCGGAGGTCGTCCTCGGTGTCGGTCTCGAAGTAGAGCGTGGTCACGTCGTACATCAGCAGGGACACGTCCCCACCCTGGTCGGTCCACACGTGCTGGAAGCACGCGTGGGCGACCTTGCTGCGGTACTCCTTGTCAGCACACCGTTTCAAGCAACGCTTCACCGTGGACAGGTGCACCGCAGCGACGCCGAGGTCGGCCACCACGCGCAGACTGTCCACCTTCGAGGTCGGCTCCACCAGCCGGGCCAACACCAGCTGGAAGAACGCCTCATCCTCGATCACGTCGAACCCGAGCCGACGCCAGGAGGCATGCACCACGTCCACGAGCAGTTTCGACTGCTTGCCCTCGATCACCGCCGACCCGGCCTGCACGCCACCCGTGGTCGGTAGGTCCAGCAGGGGTTGGTTCGCGTGGAGCTTCGCCTGCCCCACCTGCAACAAGGCCGCCAACTGGGCCTCATCGTGCGCCGAGCCCAAGTGCTCCAGGATCGTGCGGACCCCGTGCTTCTTCTCCACGATCTGCACAGCCGTCGCCCCCGAAGCGGTCTTCACCTTCCGCAGGAACGGGCTCACCCGCACGATCCTACCGCCTGGTTAGTGCCCCAAACGAGCCAACCAACCTTCGGTGACTAGGTCCGATAATCACTAGGACACCCAAAGCCGCCACCAGAGGTCCAACTCAGG
>NZ_JCAKNE010000035.1:0-37874 GCF_059515965.1 Propioniciclava sp. LT432
TGTCGACAACGCTCGAATATGAGGCCGATCCGACGTTCGAAAACGAGGCCACCGGTTCGTCGAGTCCTAGTCTGCCGCGTCTTGGGTTCTGATGCTGGGCAGGGTGTCGATCCCGCGGTTGCGTAGCCGGTAGCTGGCGCCCTTCAGGGTGAGGACGTCGGCGTGGTGGACGACCCTGTCGATCATCGCGGCGGCGACGGCCTGGTCGCCGAATACGCCGCCCCAGCCGCTGAAGGGCAAGTTGGACGTGAGGATGAGTGAGGCGTGTTCGTAGCGGCTGGACACGAGCTGGAAGAACAGGTTCGCGGCGTCCTGCTCGAAGGGCAGGTAGCCGACCTCGTCGACGATGATCAGCCCGTAGCGCCGCAGCCGGGTGAGTTCCTGGGGTAGTCGTCCGGCGCGGTGGGCGTCGGTGAGTCGGGTGACCCACTCGGTCGCGGTCGCGAACAGCACCCGGTGGCCGTGATTCGCGGCCGCGATGCCAAGGCCGGTGGCCAGGATGCTTCTATGTCTGTCAAGCGGTCATGGGCAGGCTCCTTGCGACGGCGGCGGCGTGGGTGTTCATGAGTCGGTAGACCTCTCGGGCGATGGCTCGTTTCAGGCAGCGTTTGATGTCGCGGGCACTCTTGCCCTCTTGGGTGCGCCGGGCGGCGTAGGCCTTGGTCGGTTCATGGATCCGGAGTCGGCTGAGGGCGACGGTGTGAAGGGCGCGGTTGAGTTGGCGGTCGCCGGATCGGTTCAGTCTGTGGCGGGTCACTTGTCCGCTGCTGGCGGGAATCGGGGCTGCGCCGGCGAGGGACGCGAAGGCGGACTGGGAGCGGATCCTGCCGATGTGGGACCACGAGATCAGGAACTGGGAAGCGGTGATGGTGCCGATCCCGGGCTGGTCCAACAGGACTGGGCAGATGGCGACCACCAGCCGCTCGAGTTCGGTCTCATACTCGGCTGCCTCGGCTTCCAGGGCGAGCGCCCTGCGCGCGGTGCCGCGGATGGCTTGGACCGTGGCGCGGTGTTCGATCGAGTGGGTCGGCAGGGTCCGCAAGCGGGCGCAGCGTTGGAGTTGCTCGTCGGTGGTGCCTCGTCGTAGCTGGTCACGCAGGACTTGGGGTGCGTTCACGATGAGTGCCTTGAGCTGGCCGATGGCCTTGGTACGGCCCACGACGGCGCCTTGGCGAGCGGCCATCAGTACCCGCAATGCCTCGCGATCGCCGCGAGCGCGGGGCTGCGCCAGGTGTTGCCTGCTGAGCGCCTCACGGGCCGCCCGAACCGCGTCCAGGTCGTCGGACTTTGCACCGTCGCGTCGCGCCGGTCGGGCGGGGCGGTCGATCTCGACGACCCATTCGCCCGCTTCCAGCAGCGACGTGGTCAGGCCGGCGCCGTAACTGCCGGTTCCTTCGATGGCCCACACGCGGCTGCCGCCAGCATGTTGGTCGGCGAACGCCTTCAGGCGTCGGTATCCGAATGCATCGGTGGCAACGGACAGCTGATCGACGACCCCTCCAGTGGCCGCGTTCACAATCGCGGCCGTATGGGTGTCGCGATGGGTGTCGACGCCGATGACGAACTCGACGGCGCCTGCCAACATGGGTTTCATGGTGCTTCCCTTCCAAGAGGAGTGCCCTACAGGTCGGCACCGGCCTGGGTGAGGTCACCGCGCGGCAGGACTGTGATGAGGCACGACCCTGACGGGCCGGCCAAGCTTCTGATCAGGCCAACGATGGTGGGCCAGGTCGGTGCCGGCGATCACGACGACAGATCCATAGCCAGGACACCACCCAAGGGCGAGTCAATGAGTCGTTTCGGGTCAGTCACGATCACCAGCACCGACACTGGCATCCCGGCGCCGGGAAGGCCCGTAGGCCCCAATGCAAGTCTCACAGTGGGTCTTCCCGGTGCCCGGCGGGCCGAGCAACACGACGTTGCGGGCTTCGGTGAGGAACCCGCCGGATGCCAGCGCGGCGACCTGCTGGCGGACGGCAGGCTGGGCGTCCCAGTCGAACTCCTCGATTGTCTTGCGTGCGGCGAACCCGGCGGCGCGGATCCGCAGTTGGGCGCCGGATGCGTTGCGGGCGGCGACCTCGCGGTCGAGGATCGCGGCGAGGTATTCCTCGTGTGTCCAGCCGGCATCCCTGGCGTGGTCGGCCAATCTCGCGGCGGCTTCGGTGATCCGGGGGGCCTTCAACGCTGATGCCAGGTAGGTGACCTGCTTGAGCGCCTAGGTCGCATCGGTCTTCGTCTTGCCCGCCATCAGGCCACTTCCTCGCCGTCGACAGGGCCGTCGATGAGGCCGAAGGCGCGGTCGTAGTCGGCCAGGTCCCGCACCAGCTCCGTGTGCGGATCTGGTGCCGGCCGGGGTCGCTGGAACTGCTCGCGCAGGACCTTCGCGGCCGCAACGTGGGCGGGGTCGGTGATCGTCATGCCGCGGGCCCAGACCCGGTCATGGGCAGCGACCAGGCGTCCCTCGTGGCGGACCTCGACGCGGGTCAGGTCAGCGGTGACATCGACGAACCGGCCGATCACGCCGGGGTCGACGGAGTAGTCGTTGCTGTCGATGCGGACGTAGTAGTCGCGTCCGAGCCGGACCCGGTTGACCCAGCCCACCGCCGGTGGCACCGGCGGCAGCGGCAGCATCGCCGCCCGATCGGCGTCGAGCAGCTCGATCGGCCGTGCCTTGATCGTGCGCACGATCCGGGCGTTAGCGATGGTGAGCCACTCGCCGAACTGGGCGTCGAAGTCAGCCGGGGACTCGAACTCGCGGCCCGGCATGAAGGACGTCTCGAAGTAGCCGTTCCTGCGTTCCACCACACCCTTCGATTCAGGGTCGTTCGGCTTGAGTCGCTGCAACGTCGTGGCCAGCGTCCCGGTGAACGCACCCACGCCTTCGGCATGCCACTTCCCGCGGCCGATGCCTGACTCGTTGTCCCAGATCAGCCGCCGTGGAACCCGTCCGAGCAGCTGCAGCAGCATCCACATCCCCAGCAGCAGATCGGCCGTGGTCCGGGTCGGGATCATCCGCCCGACCATGAACCTGGAGTGCGCAGCGGTGATCACCAGAACCGGCAGCAGCGTCCTGGTGCCGTCCTCGAGCGGGATCTTCTTCGGCGGGAACCACAGGTCGCACTGCGCCGCATCACCAGGCAGCCAGATCAACCGGTCCGATGGGTCGACCGGCCGGTGATCAGGCCGCAGCCGTCGGACGTTGTCGCGGAACCAGCTGATCGATCCGGTCCAGCCGACCCGCTCGGCGATCACCGTCGCCGGCATGTCCGGCGTCGTGACCAGCAACTGCCGCACCGCCGGCTCGAACGGCGTGAACGATGTCGACACCGCCGGCCGCTCGTACTTCGGCGGCCCGTCCGAGGCCACCGCCCGCGCCACCGTCGACCGCCCAATGCCCAAGTCCCGCGCCACCTGCCGCTGCGGAACACCGTCCGCGACCAGCCGCCGGATCAAAACCCAATCCTCCACAGAGATCACCCATCCAATCTGTCTGGGTGGCCTCGTTCTCGACCGTCACTATGGCCTCATTTTCAAGCGTCGTCGACAACGCCGGAGCCGACCGCGAGCGCCCCTGTGGCAGAGATGATCTACCGCCTGAGGATCGGAGGGGAGGGACACGAGGGGACAGCCAGGTTTGAGTTCGGTGAGACAGAGAAGTTCACCGATCAGGACTTCGTCGATGAGTACGGCTGCCCTTCGTTCTACCGGCCGAACCCGCAGGGGAACCGGCGGTTCCGCGTGACGCCCGTGACCCTCACGCTAAGCCCCGAAACGGTGAACGGTTTCTCGAGCGAAGGAAAGATGGTGGGCTTCTCGTTCGTTGATGCCGGCAAGGCTGGACATTTCTGGGTTTGCGGGGCTCCAAGTGAGCAGTCGGGTGTCGTGCCAAGTTTCGCTGCCAAGTTGGGCTCACCCCCTTTGAGCTTCTACCTTGTGCAAGCCAAGGAAGCGACGCCCAAGACGCCCAATCCGGAGTTTGAAGACTGGGAGCCTGTCTCTGGCACGACGGCGACACCATTCGAAGTCACCTGCTCGGGAGAGGCCAAGAAGGCAAGCGAGTTCTTCTGCGCTCTGCCTATCGCCTAACCCGGAATCCGAAGCCTGTCGTGATCGGCGCCGAGGTCAGGCGGGCGCCATAGTCCCCCTGGGGACCGAATCGCACGGGGATGCCCGTGAGTGGCCCCTCCTTGTGCTGGGCCTCGACCCGCAGCCCGAGGGCGTCAACCCGAGCGAAGGTGGCCAGTTGAGCGGGCTCACGTCCATCGACTCGACGTCCGACTCTGGGCATGAGAGCGAGGTCGTGACCATCGGCCTGGAGGTCGATGCGACGGCCCGCCCCACGTCAGCGGCTGGTGGGATGTCCACCAACGGGCATGGTGGGTTGAGTCACGACCCTCGCGGCGCTGCTGGCGGGGCGCCCGATGTTCAACTCTGCCCTTGGCATCTCGTATCCCAAACACACGGATTGTGCTTGATGACTAGGCGTTGCAAGGAGCCTGCCGTCCAAACTCAGTCAGCAAGACTCCCCGTGTGCCCCGAGTGTGCCCCGAAAGTGTGTCCCGCGGGGCATGAACGGTAACAGCTTCTGCTTCGGGGGCGGTATCAGCCCTAGTCAGAGGTTGGGTAACGCGTGGCGGAGGATACGAGATTCGAACTCGTGAGAGTGGGGTTGGCGCCGTCCAGCCTGATTCAGGCAGTTTACGCCTACCTGACTAGGGCTTTTACTACTATCTCGGCCCATGCCCTGGAGTCCTGAAGTGGGCTGAAGTAGGCTGTCTTCGGTCTGCTAAGGGAACGCTAAGGGAATGAAATCCGGGAGGTCGACATGCCGCGAGGAGTACCCAAGGACCCCGGCACGAGGTGCCGGATGATCAAGGCCGACGGGACCCGGTGCGGACTGACCGCAGCGAAGAGCAAGAAGGCGGGCGGCTACTGCTATCAGCATATGGGCGTCCAGAAGCGCCGGACCTGGGGCGCGATCAAGAAGCTCGCCAGCGGCTACCACGCCAGCTACGTCGGCCCTGACGACCAGCGTCACTACGCGCCGACGGTATTCATGGCCAAGGTCGACGCAGAGGTGTGGCTCGCCCGCGAGCGGCGTCTCATCGACCTGGACGAGTGGACCTCGCCCATGGCCCGGGAGGACGCCGCACGCGAGGCCGAACTTCGCGCGAAGGCCGCCGCCATCACCCTGCGTGAGTACGCCGACCCCTGGATCCAAAACCGCCACAACCGCAACGGCCAACCCCTCAAGGCACGCTCACAAGCCGACTACCGACGTCTCCTGAAAGCCAAGATCTATCCGCGGTTTGGCGACACGGAACTGAAGGACATCACTAAGGAGGACGTCCTCGCCTGGTACCGCACCATGACCAAGACCCCGACCGAACAGGCATCGGCCTACGCCTTGTTGCGGACGATCCTGACCACCGCCGTCGAGGACGAACGAATCACCATCAACCCCTGCCGGATCAAGGGTGCCGGCAAGGCCCCGGTCAGGCATCGGGTCGAGATGGTGACCGGCGAACAGCTGGCCAAGCTTCACGACGCCATGCCCGAGCGTTACCGTCTCACCGTCCTCCTCGGCGTGTGGTGCACCCTCCGCATCGGAGAGATCCTCGAACTGCGGCGCGGAGACATCCAGATCACCCACGACAAGGCCAAGGACGGCACACCGGCCATGGTCGGCGTCGTGCATGTCCGCCGTTCCGTCCAACACATCGAAGGCGAAGCCGTCATCGACACACCCAAGACCGCCGCCGGCGCCCGCGAAGTCCACATCCCACCCGCACTCATCCCCGACCTCGAGACCCACCTGGCGCTCTACACCCAGCCCGGACGGATGGGCCTGCTCTTCCCCTCCGGCACAGGCAACCCCCTACACCACCGAACCTTCGGCAACTGGTGGAACAGGGCCCGGATCGCCGCCGGCCGCCCGAACCTGCGCTTCCACGACCTGCGCCACACCGGAGCCACGATGGCCGCACAGTCGGGCGCCACCCTCAAGGAGCTCATGGACCGCCTTGGTCACACCACACCCAAGGCAGCGATGGTCTACCAGCACACTGCGGCCGACCGCGACCAGCTCATCGCAGAACGACTCTCGGCACGCATGTCGGGTGTGACGCATCCACTCAGATCTGCCGTCGGCGATGGCTAGCTTCTACGTCCTTGCGATCTGAGCTACCGCGGCAAGAACCGGCTCTCGGACTCCTCAGAAGCACCCGAGCGGCAGCTGGCGCGGGATCGGCAGACTAGGGCGCAGTCGCGAGTTCACGGCCACCGTCGACGGCCCCCCGTACGATCTACCCGTGACCAAGCGCATCTCGACCGAGGCCTACCAAGCCCTTCGGGATGCCCTGGCTGTGGTGACTTGGTACAAGCGTCCCTTCCAAGCTTTGGTAACCATGTCGCTCCGCGACGCCCCGGGGCTGGTGGCTGGTCTCAACTTCTCCGACACCAAGCGAAACGTCGCCGACGAGTTGGTTCAGCGATTGGTCGCACATGAGAGCGAGTACCAGGACGTGACCATCCAGTTCATGCTGGAGGTCGCCTCTATGACTCGGTTCCCTGACATCGAACAGCTGCAGGAGCCTGACCGGGTGATGAGGCTCGCCGATGCCCAGGCCGCGGTGGCACGGCTCCACGAGGTCACTGAGCAGTTCAGCGGCCAGCTCGCAGAACAGGAGAAGCTTCGCGCCGAGCGGGAGGCCAACAAGGCTCAGGCCGAGGCATTCCGGAGGTTCGACGACGACATCGCAGCTCTCAAGGACAGGTTCGTGCAGCTTCAGTCGGCCTCAGATCCGCGTCAGCGGGGCTACGACTTCGAGGCACTGCTTTCGGAGCTCTTCAAGCTGTTCGACATGGAGCCCCGGCTGGCCTACCGAACCGACGCCGAGCAGATCGATGGATCACTGAGCTTCGACACAGATGACTACATCCTGGAGGCCAAGTGGATCGCTGATCCGGTGTCACGCGAAGTTGCCGATGCGTTCGCCGCCAAGGTGCGACGGAAGGGCAAGAACGCCCTGGGCCTGTTTGTGGCGGCCAACGGCCTCTCGTCCGCCGCACTCACGACCTATCGCGAGTCGACGCCGTTCATCACGATGGACGGAGGGGACGTCTTTCTGGTTCTGGACGGCCGAGTTCGCCTAGACGACCTACTCCGAGCCAAGCGTCGCCACGCCAATGAGACCGGCTCTTGCCATCTGGCGGCTTCGGAGATGTTGTCGGCTTCCTGGCCTAAGTGATCGCTGCGGCTTGCTCGCTCACACCGGCGGCGTTGGGTAGCAGGATTGTCGGCAGGACCTCGCCGTGACGCTTGCGAAGCGTGTCCAGGCTCGCCTCACTGATCGGGTCGTACCCGAGCTGGTCCTTCACGAACCTCAATCGGTGTCGGGCGTTCTGGATGATCTGTGCCCAGGTCACCCCGTGGATTGAGATCGAGTAGCCGTTCTCCCTGAATTCGGAGAACACGTCGGGCGGGAGGGTACCTTGCCCGAATTTGTACAAGACCTTCGGATCGATCTCGTCGCCAACGATCCAGAACTCCCAGATTGTGTCCACCGACGCGAAGCGAGTGTCGCCGGCCACGGTTCGGGCGTAGTTCTCGATCTGGTCCATCTGAGCCTTGCCGATCGAGACCGTGGGCCGCTTCAGCTCGATGACCAGGTGCTCGCGGTGGTTACGTTGCTGCTCGATCGCCCCGCTAAGCATCAGGTCTACGACGATCTCCCGCCCGTCCGCGTCGAGGACCGGAGTGTCCAGATCTGACGGTTTCTCTCCGTCAACTGCAAGCAAGTCAAGGTGTGCCCGGAGCGCCGTCTTGAGAGTGTTGTCGTTTGCCGTGAGGGCGTACTCCTCGCGGAAGATCCAGGTGTTGGCTGCCACGAGCTTGTGTAACTGCGACCGCTCTTTGATGTGTTTCTTCAGTTCGCGGTCGTTGACAATCTCCTCTAGGGCCGTCAGGAACTCCAGTCGGCCAACAATCGCCGTTCCGGCTCGGACCAAGGACTCCAGCGAAGTCTTGTCGAGCAGGTCGCTGAACGACTCGACCTGCTCGGGTGGGAGCTTGAGAACCTCCTCCATGATCCGACGAACACGAGACGGATCAGTCTCGACTGCGTTCTTCAGGAGCTCAAGCGACAGCCGGCGAGCCTCTGTCTCGCTCTTCGACATGACCGGAGCTGCCGCGACAGCCACGATGTCGAAGATCCCGCGAGCGGCCACCTCGGACTGAGTCTTCGGCTGCTCCTTGTATGGGTAGGTGCCTTCATCGACCCAGGAGTTGATGTACCTTGCCGACCGAGCCTCATCAGCCTCGGCGAAGAGCTTGCGGAGAGCGTCCTGGCCAGCAGCGATGACGGCCGGGATCGGGTCAGGTGCTTGGTCCTCGAATGACAGCGTGCTCTGCTCGGCGACGAACCCTTCCCATTTCAGGTAGGCCGTGAACGAGTGGCCGGGGGCATGGATGCCCGGCTTCATCTGGTGAAGCGTGGCACCACCCGCGTCGCACAGGTTGAGGTGGCGAGGTAGCTCCTTCTTCCACTCAACCACCGTGAGCACGATGGGCTCGTCGACGCCGTCGACCTGAAGCTCGATGTCGGTCTGTGACTCCTTGATGGCGTCGACATCGACGGCCTGGCCACGCCAGGTGATCCTCAAGTTGTACTGCTCGATCTGGAGGGCGAAGGTCGACAGCAGGTCATCGATGACGTCCGAGTCGAGGTACCTCGCGCCGCGGGGCAGGACATTGAAGATTTCGACCTTGCAGCCGGTCGCGGCACCTTGAGCTGGCTCGACGTCGGACACCCGGAAGTCAGCCAGGGAGCCCGCCGAGGCCGAGATCTGGAACCGCACCCGGCCGTCCGCGACGGAGTCGGCTACGGAGTTCCATCGCACGTCGGCGCCAATGCCGAGCGGCGCCCAGCGTCCCTTGCCACGCTTGCCGTGGATGAATCGGCCGCCGTCCGTCAGCGCTTGCAGTCGCTTCCAGGAGTACCCGAGGGCACCGAACGTCTGCTTCAGGTCGTCGGGAGCGATTCCAGTGCCGTCGTCCTCGACGATGAGGCGGTCGACGCCGTCCAGTGCGTTGGGTGCGACCGTGCACGTGATCGTGCTGGCGTCGGCGTCGATGGAGTTCCAGATGATCTCTGCCAGTGCGGTCTTGGGGGCCATGGCAAGGGACTGAAGGTGTGCCTGTTCCACCCCGACGTGAAGGTCTTCCATGAAGAATCAGTCTGGCACGAGTGGCCGACAGAGGGCCCCTGTACCGCAGTCAGCGGCGTCGCCGTCTCCGGGGATAGCGAGTTCGGTGCGAGCCTCGCCGGCTTCGGTGCAGAACTCCCCCGATCGCCCTATTCGGGCTCGTCGGCGGACGGGCTTCTCGATATCGGCGAGGGTGGCTCCGGCGGTCATCACGGCGACAGCCACGGGCTTCGTCTTGGGTGAGTCCTTGGCGACCAAGTTGAGGTCGAAAGGTGGGTGCCTAGGCTCTGCCGACACCGATAAGCGGCATCATTATTGCGACGATCGGAGTACTGGAGCGCCACACCTGATCTGCCGGGGATCGGTGAGGATTCCGAGCGCCGGCTTCAGTCGTCCAGATCGCCCTCGCCTAGCTCTGCGTCGATGCCACTCGGCGCGCCGGCCTCGACGGCCGGCGTCGCAACGACGTTCTGGGTCTTCAGCTTGTCCTTGATGCGAGCGACGAGCAGCTCGCGCCGGCGATCGAAGAAGTCGAGGAAGTCGCCCGCTGCGTGCGGCAGCGTGCCCGGCAGCGCATTGGCTTTCATGAACGCGGCGCATTCATCAGCGCCCTCGTAGTGCGAGGCGACCCAAGTGTCGGGGGCGGTGTCCGACTTGCCGACGTTCTCGGGTCCAGGGAGCAGCTCGAGGTTTGGCAGCAAGTCACGGCGTGCGACGAGTTCGTCAATGACGGCGTCCTGGTACAGCCGGCTGCCATCCTCCCCCTTCACGGATCGCAGCGTCTTGGCGTCCAGCTGTGCCTGCGGGAAGACATGATCGACGTGGTACTGCATCCGGGTGTCGACGTGGTCAAACAGTGTGGCGAGCACCGCCCAGGTGCGGCCTCCGCCATAGCCGAGGGCGAGCAGGTCCTCGATGAGCGCGTCGGTGACCTCCAGGGACTTGCCGCGCAGCGCCATCGCGTACTCGATCTCGGCGAGCGGGAAGTGGTCGGCACCGTCCCTACGGATGACCACGCGCAGGTCGCGCAGCAGCGTGTCCAGGCCCGAGCCCCAGACGCCGCGGACGATGAGCGAGCGCAGCACCCACGAGCGCAGGGCTGCGCGATCTTCGCGATCCTCCCTCTTGTCTGAGACGCGGTACGTGGGGGTCAGGCCGCGTCGGTGGATGTAGTACGCCACCGGGATGAGCACGCTGTCGGCAGTCAGCGTCCCGTCGGACAGGCCGAAGTCGCTCAGCAGCTCGGCTGCGATGCGCAGGGAGGTGCTGATGTCGTCCCACGTGGCTTCCAGAGTGACCATGTTTGCGGTGGTGAAGTTCTTGACCTTAAAGCCGACGTCGCCGACGTCGGCGAGGACAAGCCCGGACTTCAACACGGTGTCCTGCGAGAAGTCGAAGCCCTGCCCGGTCGTATTCAGCGCGTCGACTAGGTCGTGGACCGCCGCGCGCGCGTCCCGGTCTTTCCACTGGGCGGTCGCGATCGACATCAGCAAGTCGCTGTAGGACAACACCGTCCCACCGGAGTTCACTCGGACGAAGATGTCGAGGACGCGCTCGATGTCCTGGTCGCCCTCCTCGTAGAAGTGAAGGCTCTGGTTGTGATGCACCTCTTGCCATAGAAGGCTGATCATCTCAACCGCCTTCGCATCGTTGCCGACGCCGTACTTCACGGGGATCTGCGCCATCTGATACGCCTCGGAGGCGTCGAAGACGTCGCTGACCGGGAACCACTTCTTCGTCTCGTCCTCGACCGCCTGCGCGACCTGTTCTTTCGTCAGGAACGCGAGGTGGTACTTCAGCCCGGCCTCGTTCTCGGGTGCCTCACCCAGCAGGTTCAGGTAGAGCCGCCGCTCCGGGTAGGACCAGGACTTGTTGGCCCACGCACGCGGGTTCCGATAGGCGTAGGTGCCACGCAGGCCGATGTTGAGCGACGTCAAGCGCTGCTGACCATCGAGGACTGCGATGACCTCGCGATCAGTGGGGATGTCGACGATCGGGTTGTGCTTCTTGTCGTATCCGCTGTAGTCCTTCAGGAACCCATAGAACTTGAACTTCCCGATCGTCTCCGGAAGCACCTTCCACGAGAGGAAGCTGCCGACTGGATAACCGCGCAGCACCGAGTCGAAGATCTTGATCACCTGGGAGGGCTTCCACACATACTCACGCTGGATCGCGGGGAGGATCAGTTCGTTCCTCTGGACGAGTCTCAGCGCCGTCGCGATGGTCATCGGTTCCTTGTGCCCCATGCCCGCACGTTACTGGCGGGTGGCGACAGACACGCCGCCACTCGGCCGGGTTCGACGAGTTGATCTCAGAACCTTGGCCTCTGCGACTGTTGACCGCGTGTTGCGTTACGCGCACGTGCGTCGCGACGGGTCCCACCCGGAAGGGGAGCAACCGTGAGCCAAGCCGGAGTTTGGCTCTTGTCGCTCCGGGCTCATCCCTGACGTGGCTCGAGGCCTAGAGGCGCACGTGTCGTACACACCTTCGCCCCAGCAAGAGGACCACAATCCATACGTAACCCATTACCCCAGGTTCCCTCGAAGGTCGTGTCGTGCGTCTCACTTCCATCTCCGTACGCAATCACAGTCGTGTCGCCGACCTGAACGTGCATATCCGACGGCACGCAGTCATCGTCGGCGCGAACGATGTCGGCAAGACCTCGATCCTGAGGCTTCTACACCTGGCACTGGGGACTCCTGCGGCCGGGCTCTACCAGTCGCTCTCACCACTGGACCTCCGCGAGCCGGAGCAGCCCATGTTGGTCGAATTGACCTTGGGAGGGTTCTCCGACGCAGAGCGGACGCTGTTCCCCTCGGAAATATCGGTGGCGCACGACGACGGCACCGAATCTCTCCTACTCCAACTCCGAGTCGAACTCGATCCTTCAGACGACGAATCCGTGGCCATCCAGAGGTGGTTCCCCGACGCCGGGCACGAGCGGGCCCCCACACGCGAGCAACTAGAGTCGTTTGGCTGGCGGTACCTCCGCGCGGGCCGGACGAACGCGGCGGGCATCTTGGACGGACCCGCGAGCGCTGTCCGGACTCTGCTTGATTCCGCCGACCTTGGCGGACAGAAGAACGCCCTCGTATCCTTGCTGACCCAGTTCAACGAGGAACTCGGCGGAAGCGAGTCCATCGCGAACCTGCTGGAGCGTGTCGCGAAGCACTTGAGCCGGGCGATGCCGCAGGAGGTTCACTCAACCGACTTCACCGTCCGGAGCACAGCGGATCCTGAAAAGGACGTTCTGGGGAACGTCACCATGTTCCTCAATCGAGACGATCATCCTGTACCTCTCATTGAGCAGTCCGACGGTGTCCGTCAACTGATGTCTATGACTCTGTTCGACTTGGCGGAGGGCGCGGCCAACATACTTGCCATCGATGAGCCCGAGCTGCACCTTCACCCCACCAGCCAACGGACCATCTCGGACTTGCTCAGCGGCGACGGCAATCAGAAGGTCGTGGTCACCCACTCGCCTTTCGTCGTCCAGCGATTCGAGCCGGCAGAGATCATCACGATCGACCGCGACGGACGAGCGCATCAGATCCCTGATTCCCACCTGACAGCCGTCGAGAAGCAGCGCGCCAACTGGTGGTCCCCCCGGCTGTTGGAGGCACTGACATCGCGATTCACGCTCGTCGTGGAGGGCGTCGCCGATCGCATCGTCGTGGAAGGAGTAGCTCGAGCGGCCGGGATCGACTTGGACCGGCTCGGCGCCGTGGTACTTGAGCTTGACGGCGCCGACAAGTTCCCCAACGTCTACCAACTCCTCGGGCCCAAGGGGTTCGAAGTCACCCTTCTCGGACTCGTTGATGAGCAGGAGAGCAATCGCTGGGTCGGCACCGTCGGGGGCAAACCAGCGAAGGTCGTGGACCAACGCGTGTTCATATCCAAAGTCGATCTCGAAGGCGAGTACGCCCGGGCACTCACCGGTCCTGGAGCGGCTGCGTTGCTGATCGGCGCGGGCGTTTGCAATGAGTCTGCGATCCTCATGAGCGCGGGGGTCTCGACCCTCGACGACGTGCCGTGGGAGAAGGTCGCGGAGTACTGCCGCAAGGACAAGGTGGTCGCGGCGTCCGCCATCGCCGCAGCGCTCACTCAAGAGCAGGCGAAGGCGATCGAAAGCGTAAAGCGGATGCTAGCCAAGCTCGAGTACCTCGCCGAGAAATGAGCACACATTCGCTAAGCGAGGAGCAGCGCGCCGCGGCGACGGCGCCTACCAGCCACCTGATGGTCCTTGCACCCCCG
This sequence comes from Propioniciclava sp. LT432, assembly GCF_059515965.1. Lineage (NCBI taxonomy): Bacteria > Bacillati > Actinomycetota > Actinomycetes > Propionibacteriales > Propionibacteriaceae > Propioniciclava > Propioniciclava sp. LT432. The sequence goes on from NZ_JCAKNE010000035.1 coordinate 13,462, forward strand.
GGATGCGGCAAGACAGAGCTACTCGCGTTCCGAGCTGCCCACTTGATCCCTAATCTGCTTGCCAATCAGCAGATACTCGCGCTCACCTTCACGAATCGAGCACGTGCCAATCTCAACCTCCGATTGCGGGAGGTTCTGGGAGTGGCGCGCATGCGCAGGTTCGTAACGGTAAGGAACTTCCACGGGCACGCCACTGAACTCATTCTTGCCCACGGCCGAACGGTTGGCCTTCGACCCGACTTGCTGACCCTGCCACGAACGTCCACCCTCTCCAGGGCGCTGGCAGCCACCGGTGCCGACGCAGCCCTCCGGAGCGCGGCCGAGGCACTGCTGGCTAAGGTGAAGCGGCAACCGCTCTCCGACGAGGAGGTGCTTGCCGAGATCGCCGAGCGAGCCAACAACCCCGGATACGCGGTCGCGCTTGACGTCGAAGAAGCTAGACAGGCGGCCAATCAACTTCACTACGACGACCTCTTGCGCCACGCTCAGAGGATTCTCCAGAACCCCACCGTTGCACACCTATACCAGTGCCACTATGGAGCAATCTTGGTGGACGAGTTCCAGGACATGTCGGAGCAGCAGCTCCACCTCGTGCAACACACATGCGCGGGAAACCGTACCTACGCGGGCGATCCTGCACAAGGGATTTTCACTTGGGCTGGCGCGGCGCCCGTCCTAGTCGAGGCGGCCTTGCGGGAGGAGTGCGGGACCCCACTGAGGCTCCGAGAGTCTTACCGATCGTCACCAAGCGTGCTCGCAATCGTGAATCAGATCAGTGCTGATATTGGTGGAACCGCGGACCTGGTGGCCGCTCAGCCGGACTGCTGGCCGGAGGGTGGATGCTCAGCACGACTTGAGTTCCCAGACAAGAACCTTGAAGCGTCTGGCGTTCACGAACTCGCGGCAGCGATCCTGCAGGCGACTCCGGATGCTTCCATCGGAATCATCTGCCGCGCAGCGTGGAGGCGGACAGAGATCGACTCCGCGTTCCGGACGTCGGGTCTCCCAGTGCGCCGCTGGGACTTCTCGGTCGATGATCCCGCAACTCTCGGACTGATTCGCGACTTGGCGACACGTCTCCCACGAGGCGCGACCGTTCAGGACGCGCGGGACGCCGCACTCGCGAGTGCCGACCAGGCCGACGTGGACACCAAAGAGCAGCTCGAGGATGCATTCGACGTCCTGATGCAGACCACGCATCCCACCATCCGAGCCGCCCTTCAGGAGATTCGGATCACTGACCCCCGTGAGCCCGTCGGCCCGGGCGTTCACCTGCTGAATGGACACACGGGGAAGGGACAGCAATTTGACTGGGTTGTCGTAGTTGGTCTCGAAGAGGGACATATTCCCGGCCGACGCGCGACAAGTGACGCGGAGCTCGCGGAGGAGGAGCGCACGTTGCTCGTGATGCTGTCTCGTGCTCGCCACGGTGTCGCTGTAACTCGCGTCACCAGCACAATGGGAAAGTTCGGTCCCTATCGGCCGAGCCCAAGCCGCTGGTGGCGACTACTCGGTGCCCAACATGCATCCCTAAGCGATGTGCTGGACCATGTCAGTCGGTTGTAGCACAAACCCTGCCGACCTGCTGCTGCCAACTCACAGGGCTCACATGCCTTGCCGGACCAGCCGGCCACCCGACGAGGCTGGAGAAGACGACCAGGGCGATGCTCTTGCCTCAGAGGTGCCAACGAGTGGGCAATCGGGGCAAGTGATTCAAACTACCAAAGGACCGTCAGCGGTTCTCGCTACAGTCTTGACCGCAGCCGCTCCTGCCCATAAGAACCGAAAGGAGGGTGAGTGCCGACCCAGCCGAGGCCGCTACCGCCCGATCTCTTCGCGTTCTCCGGGGCCGAGAAGTCGAGCCTGTATACGGCCGTGCTGTATGCCTTCGGCGAGGCCAATGAACTGCTCCAGACCTCGCTCGCGTTGGAGGACGTGCATGGTCATCTGTCCTCGGTCGGGTGGCCGGGCATGGTCGACGACGCCGAACTCGTCGTGACCCTTGACAAGCTGCGCGAGTGGCAGTTGATCGATGCGGGTCAGAACCACTCCGAGCACTACCGCACGGCGCAGGAATACGAGCGGCGCAATCTGCAATACTCGTTGACCAGGCGCGGTGAGGCTGCGCTCGCCGGACACCTGGCCGCACTGCAGGCCCTGGAGACCGCGGGCGTCCTGCAGACCGCCGTGCTCGACGCCATCGCCGACGCTCTGGGTCGCCTCGCGCAGGCCTGCGCGGCCCTGCCCGCCGCCGGAGCGAGGGCGCCGGTCAGCGAGACGACCAGCGAGCAGCGACGCGTCTATGCGGCACTCCAGGAGCTGAACGGCCACCTGGATGCGATGCGCTCCGGCATCCGCACCTTCAACAGCGACCTGCAACGACTCCTGCGCGCCAACGAGGTGGACGAGGAAGTGTTCGGCGAGGTGAAGGACGCGACGATCCGATACCTCGACGAGTACGTCACCCGCCTCGACGACCGGGTTAGCCGGATCCGGCGGGCAACCGAGAACGTGCGCCGGATCGGGGTCGACCCGATGTTGCTCGCGGCATTGGCCGGGGCCGACCTGCCGCCACATCCACGCGTCGCCGAGCGGGACGCGGAATGGGTCGAGCGCGCCCGAGCCCACTGGTCCGGCCTCGAAGCCTGGTTCGCACCGTCCGATGGCGCCGCGGCCCGCGCCGAGCAGTTGAGCGCGACCGCCAGGCGGGCGATCGTAAGCCTGCTGCAGGTCGTCGACCGGATGCGCAATGCCCGGCGGCGGCCGTCCTCGGCGCAGGCGGACCTGCGCAGGCTCGCGCAACTGTTCGCGACCGCGTCGCACGACGACGATCTGCACCGCCTCTGGCGAGCGGCCTTCGGCCTCCATCCGGCCCGGCACACGCACGTCGGCCATGCCGATCCGGATGTGATCCCGCGCGGCACGAGCTGGACCGAGGCGGAAGCCGTCCCGGTGTCAGCACTGCTGCGGGAGAGCGGCCTGGCCGAGAAGTTCGCCCGTCCGACCAGGGTGCGTGACGTGAGCCAGCTGCGCCGGGAGCGCGCGGAGCGGACCAGGGCCGAGCGGATGGCGGCCGAGCGCGCCGTGCGAGCCCTGGGAGAGGATGGGCCCGTGCGGATCTCCCAGCTGAACCTGCTGGCCGATCCAGTGTTCGCCGCCCTGCTCGATCTGCTCGGACGGGCCGTCTCTCGACCACCGCGGGCAGGGACGCTACGCGCCGTGTCGTCCGATGGACGGGTCGAGATCACCCTGCGGCCACCTCCGGGCGGTGCCCGCGCAAGCATCCGCACGGCAACCGGCGAGCTGGACTGTCCCGACTACGAGATCACTATCGAGGCACCGTCGACCGCGCCCGACGGCGGTTCCGCCTCGCACCCTATGCATCCGATGCCGGTGACCGCATGAGCACGCTGCAGAACCAGCTCGCCGTCCTGGAACGCGAAGAGGTCGGACGAGCCGTCCGTGGGCTGCTGCGCGAGCCTTGGCTCTCGCAGGCGTCCGATCCCGCGCTGTACGAGATTGTGCGCCGACGGCAGTCGCCGGTGCGATCGTGGTTCGACCACTATCTCGGATGGCCACTCGTCTTGGATTCCGGCCATGGCTACGCGCGGGTGGTGAAGGCTCCGCCCGACCGCATCGACCACGGCGATCTGCGGCCCGAGCGCAGGCAGCGCTCCAGCCGGGCGCCCTTCGACCGGCTTCGGTACATCCTGGTCTGCGTGGTCGCCGCCGAGGCACTGGACGTGACGACGGTCACCATCGGAGAACTCGCCGACCGAGTCGCTGCCGCCTGCGCGGCCGACGACCTTCTGCCGAAGCTGCGGACCGATCGTCAGGAGCATCGCCGTGCCCTCGTCGACGTCATCCTCAGCCTGGAGGCGCGCGGATGCTTGACCACGATCGACGGCCAGACCCAGGGCTACACCGATGACGCAGCCGCCGCTGTGCTGTACCGGGTGAATCCGCAGGCGCTGCAACAGCTACTCGCCTGCTCCCAGGGTCCGTCGCTCGCCGCTCCGGACGATGTTGAGGTGGCCGAAGCCATCGCCGCCATCACCAACGAGGCCGGCTACGGGCCTCGCCATCGCGAGTCGGCCCGGCTGCCCTACGACGGCGAGGAGGACCCCACCCGTCCCACCAGCGCGCAGCGCTCACGCTGGGCCCGACACTCGCTGCTGCGCCGGCTCTTCGACGACGCGGCCGTCCACCGCGACGACCTCACCGAAGCCGAGCTGGCCTATGCCGCGTCCATCACCGGGCGCGCGGTGATCCGGCAGGCCGCCGAGCTGAGTGGGTTTGTCCTTGAGGAGCGGGCCGAGGGTTACCTGCTTGTCGACCCCGACCGAAATAGCGGTCCGGATGCCTTCCCCAGCCAAGGCGCACCGTCGGCCGCAGCGCTGCACCTGATCACCGCGATACTGGCTGCCGGCCCGAACGGCCTGTCGTTGTCCGAACTCGAAGGGCACCTGGCCACGCTGATGGAGCAGACCCCCGCCTGGGCTCGGACGTACCGCGAAGACGAGGGGTGCGCGCGGCTCGCTGCCGAAGCGTTGGGGCTGCTGACCGGCCATCAACTCGCCCGGCTCGACCGGGGACGCGCCATGGCCCGTCCGGCCGCAGCCCGCTACCGGGAGGCCACGGTGACCCGCCCCGTGCGGAGGACCGCCGCCGTGGTCGTCGACGAGCAGGACGACCTCTTCGCCAACGAGGGAGCACCGACATGAGCCGCTGGCAGCCCACTCGTGCGGGTATCACCAACGTCTGGCGCTATTTCGACGAAGTGTTCACCTTCGACCATGGACGACTGCTGCTGCGCGGGCCGAACGGCTCGGGCAAGTCGAAGGCGCTGGAGGTGCTGCTGCCCTTCCTGCTGGACGCGAATCTGTCGCCGTCGCGGCTGTCGACGTTCGGCACCACGGCACGGACTATGCACTGGAACCTGATGGGCGAGGGCGCCAGCGGACGCACTCGGATCGGCTTCGTTTGGTTGGAGTTCGGCCGGGATACCGAGACGGTGACGATCGGCGCGCGGCTTCAGGCGACCCGCGAGACGACCCGGGTGGAACCGGTCTACTTCATCACGCACCTGAGCATCCCCGATGAGCTGCGGCTGGTGGCCGCAGACGGCTCACCTCTGTCGGTCGCCGCGTTGGAGGAAGCGGTTAGGGGCAACGGCGACGTCTACCGCAAGGCGCAGGAGTACCGCACGGCGGTACGTGAGCGGCTCTTCCCGGCGATGGGTGCCGAGCGCTACGACACGCTCGTCCAGGCGCTCCTGCAGCTGCGCCGTCCCAAGCTGTCGGAGCATCTCGACCCGGAGGCGTTGTCGGGACTGCTGTCGAGCGCTTTGCCCCCGGTGGATGCCGAGCAGATCCGGGAGCTGGCGGAGGGCTTCGAACGGCTCGACCAGCAGCGCGCCCAACTCGTCCATCTCAGTCAGCAGGAGAAGGCTGCGCGCGACCTCTCGAACGCCGTCGCCGCCTACTCCCGCGGGGTGATCCGGGCCCGAGCGACGGCATTGACCCAGGCCACGACCAACCTCGACAACGCCTCGGCCGCCGTCCGGCACGGTGAGGAGCAGCGCGACGACGAACAGAAGAGGGCTGACGCCGCGACGAAGCAGGAAGAGTCCGCGAAGGCGCTTTGCGGCGAACTGAGGGGCTCGAAGCAGGCTTTGGAGCGATCCGATGCCTATGCCGAAGGGCGCAATCTGGACGATCTGCGCAGGCGGGCGGCCGATGCGCGCAGCCTCGCCGACCGCACCGCCCATGATGCCGAGCACGCGGGCAGGCGGGCGGAGAGTTCACGCGCCAACGCGGACGCAGACGCCCGCAGCGCCGCCGAGCACCAGCGAGGCCTGGCTCAACACATCGACGACATCCGGGCGGCCGCGCTGACACTGGCGATCTCTGGGCAGGGCGAGCAGGTTGAGCCGCCACCCGCCGAGCCGCTCTCCGAGCCGGAGGGGCTCGAAGCGGCCGAGCGCTGGAGCGTTGCCGCCGACGCCGCCCTGGCAGGCGTGGCAGTCAGGGCACGAGCACGTCGAGGCCAGGTGATCGACGCGCTGGGTTTGCTGAACGCGCATGGCCGGGCGACCGATGAACGCGACCGCCGGGAGACTGCGGTCGACCAGGCCACCAACCGCGTGGACGAGGCGTCGCAAGCGCTCCGGGATGCGAACCAGGCGCTCCAGCGGGAACTCGCCGCGCACGAGGTGGCCGTCCTCGCCTGGGCCGACAGCCTTGAGGCGCTGTCGCTGGATCGCGCAGTTGTCGAGGCGAGGCTCGGAGTAGTCCACTGCGCGTTGGACGGCGGTTCGCCGGAAGATGCCGACGAGAACGCGCTGCGGGAGTTGGCCGGTTCGGCAGTCGCCGCCATCCGCCAGGAGGACGGGCGGCGCCAGGGTGAACTCGCGGTCCAGCGCAGGACGCTGGAGGATCGACGCGCTGCCACGACCGCAGAGCGAGAGAGACTGGCCGCTGCTCGTTTCGCCGAGCCGGAGCGGAGTAGGTGGCGGGACGCTCCCGCGACACGCGGCGCGCCACTGTGGCGACTGGTCGACGCGCGCCCGGACGCACCGGCCGACCAGATCGTGGTGGTCGAGGCCGGCCTGCAGGCCGCCGGCCTCCTCGACGCCTGGGTGTTGCCGGACGGCTCAGTCGAACTGCCCGGCAACGACATCCTCCTGGCCCCCGGTTCAAACCCCGACCCAGGGCCGCACGGAACGCTGCTGGAGCTGCTGGTGCCAGATCCCGGCGAGTCGGACGTGCAGGGTGAGGTCATTGCCAGGATTCTGGGCTCGATCGGACTGATTCGTCCCGAGGCACACGACGCGGCAGGGTCCCCTCCGTCGGAGCACGGCAGCGGGCGCGAGGCCGTCTGGGTAGCCACCGACGGGCGCTGGCAACTCGGCGTTCAGCACGGGCGCTGGCACAAGCCTCAGGCCGCCTACCTTGGCGCGACTGCGCGCGAACGCCATCGACAGGCACAGCTGGCCGAGCTCACCGCCACGATCGCCAACCTCGACCAGCAGCTCCAAGACCTGGACGGCGAGCACGACCAGCTTGCGGCACACATTCACAAGGCAACTGAGGAGGCGGCAGCCCTCCCGCCGGAAGCTGAAGTGCGGAAAGCCGCGGGAGTGGTGGCGGGTGCCGCCGGCCGCGTGGCCACTTTCGAACACCTTCGCTCCGAGGCCCTCACTGCGCGTGCAGCGGCGGAACTCGCGGCCAACGCATGCTGGACGCGGTTCGAGACAGAGATCGGACGTTCGAAGCTCCCTGCGCATCGCGACGCCCTCAACACCCTAGCCAGTGAAATCGAGTCCCTGTCCACGACCACCGAGACCGCACGCAGGCTCGTCCCGGGCTTCGTCGGGGCGGCGAGCCGTGCCGTCCGCGCCAACCGGTGGGCGAACGACGACACTCAGGAGTGGGCAGCGTTGCGGACCCGGGCCGGCACGGATGACTCCGCGGCGCGGACTCTCGCCGCGGAGTTGGAAGCCCTCGATGCGACCAAGGGCGCGGAGTATCGGGAGGTGGTCGCACGGATCGCCGAACTCGAGGCTGCGATCACGATGCACGAGGCTGTGCAGACCAAAGCGCACAGCGCGCTTCGTGCGGCGGAGAAGAAGGTCGTCGAGTTGCAGGAACGCACCCGAAACGCGGAGCGCGACCGCGAGGTGGCGGTTCAGCGGCGCGACCACGCCCAGGAGGATTTCGCCTGGAGCACCGGCACCTTGCTGGCGGAAGATGCCGGGTTGGGTCGCCGCGCCGAGCTGGACGGCGACCGCGTCCGGCCGACCCTGGACCTGGCCCGTCAGGTACTGCGCGATCTCGGCAGTGACGCCACTGCTCTGGCCGAACTGAACACGCGGATGACCCAGCAGGTCCGCGCGTCGGAGGCGGTGCTGGCAGATCGGGCCTTCGTCGAGCTCACGCCTGAACGCGACGTGATGATCGCTTCGGCAATGCACGGTGGCCGCCGCATGCCCGTCCGGTCGCTGCGGGACGCGGTGGCAGACGAGCGGGCCCGCACCGAGCAGGAGATCACCGAGGCGCAGGACGCGCTGTTCCGGCGCATCCTCACCGGCGACACCCGGCGGCACCTGTCCAGCAGGATTCGGGATGCTGGTGACATCGTGGCTGACATGAACGCCCGCCTCGGCGAAGTGCACACCTCGTCGGATGTGAGGGTGCGGCTGGTCTGGGAGGTGCGCAAGGACGAGGGTGCACTGCTCGCCCGGGCACGCGAGCTGCTGCTGACCGCACCCGAACGGCTCACCGAGGACGACGAACGCGCTCTGGTCGACTTCCTCGGCGACCGGATCTCGCGGGCCCGCGAGGCCGACGACGGCCTGCCCTGGGCGCAACAGCTGGCCAAGGTCTTCGACTACACGGCCTGGCATCAGTTCCGCGTCCAGATGAAGCGCGGCGATGCCGGAGAGTGGAAGCTGCTCACCAAGCAGGTGCACAGCGCACTGTCGGGCGGCGAGAAGGCGATCGCGCTGCACCTCCCGCTGTTCGCCGCACTGGCCGCGTTGTACGCCACCACACCGCAGGCGCCCCGGTTCATCCTCCTCGACGAGGTCTTCGTGGGCATCGACACAGCGAACCGGGGACAGATCTTCGGCCTGCTCACCGACCTCGATCTGGACGTCTTCCTCACCTCCGACCACGAGTGGGCCGCCTACCCGCAGGTGGATGGAATCGCGGTCCACGCCCTGGCCGCCGATGACGGCGACGATGCGGTCACCAGCACCCGCTTCGTGTGGACCGGCCGCGAACTGGTGGAGGACCCGTTCGAGTCTGGCGTCCTGCTGTGAGCTGGGACGACCATCTCGATTCCACGCTGCGGGCGGTGCACGACCGACTGTCGCGCGACCCTGAGGCCCGCACCTTTCAACTGTCGCTTCCCGAAGAGGCGGCCAGGGAAGCCTTGGCCGACTTGCTCGGCTTGCCGAAACGTCCTGCGGCGACGACACGCGTCCGGGTTCAGGACGTGCGAGACGCGGTCGAGGCTGCGTCCGGACGAAGCCTTACTGACTACCTCGAAGCCCACTACGGCCCACTGCTCGATCCGGCCGCACCACGCCGACACGCCGCGTCCGACCGAGCGTTGCTGTGGCAGTGGTGGTCGGCCCATCCATTCCTCGCTCAGCGGCCGACGCTGAGGGAGTGGGCAGAGTCCATCCCTCAACGGGGAACCCGCGGTGGAATCACTGCGACCCGCCTGCTCCTGGAGCGTGCCGTGCTCGTTCTCGACGAGTTGCCCGCCTCCGACGAACTGCTGCCGGTGTTCTCCGGGCGCCTGCTGAACGACACACACGCACTCGACGCGAGCACCGCCCTGTCCGGGATGGTGCTCGGCGCGGTCGCGGCAGAGCAATGCGTGGATCGTCCCCGCGACGCAGCCGGCCGCCGAGAGCTGTGGCGCTCGGTGGGTATCCGCGATGACGAGCTGTCCTCGACCGTGCTGGTCGCAGGACTGCGCCCACGCGGGATATCCACCCTCGCCCAGCTGTGCCGGATCGCCGCGGACGCCGGTGAGATCTTGTCCCTGACGCTGTCACAGGTCAGGCAGCCCGTCGAACGCTGGGGGGTGGACAGACTCTACGTCGTGGAGAACCCCGCGATCATCGCGCTGGCCGTCGGAGAGTTCGGCTTCCGGACGCCGCCGATGATCTGCTCGGCTGGTTGGCCGACCGCAGCAGTCACCGAACTCGCTTGCACGCTCACGGCCAGAGGCGCCGTTGCCCACTACCACGGAGACCTGGACGGCGAGGGCGTCCGGATCGCGGCCCACCTGATCGACCTGACCGGTGCGCAGCCATGGCGGATGGCCGCCGCCGACTACCTGGCCAGCGTGACCGACCACGGATCACCGGTGGGCCGGGTGTCCGAAGCGTCGTGGGACGCCGCGCTCGCACCCGCAATGCGCGAGCACCAAGTCGCAGTCCTGGAGGAGACCGTGTGGGAGACGCTTCGCCATGATCTAGGTGAGGAGATCCGGTCGGCTCAGGACCCGGAGTAGTTCCCCGCCGCCCATGGGTGCCTAGCCACCAGCGGGTGTAGACCCATGCCTGCGCTGAATCGCCGGGAGGATCGGCTCATCCTCTGGAGGGGGTATCAGCACCATTTTGATGGCCGCTTCCAACAAGCACTGACGTAGAGCTGCTCATCGCTGTCGGCCGTCGAGTCGCCGATTGCGCTCGGGACCGCGGCGTCTGTGACATCGACGTCCAAGCGAACGACTCGGAGGCTCAGTAGTCACCGCCAAGAGTGCTGACATAGAGCTGCTCAGCGCTCTCGGCCGTCGAACTGCCAATTGCGCCACGGACCGCGGCGTCTGTGAGATCGAGAACGCGCACACGCCCATCGCTGAGCTTCGCCACGGCCTCGATTCGATGGAACTCAGAGGAGTACTCCGCGGCGAAGTTGGCTAGGCCGCGGAGCTTGGGCATGGAGTCCGCGAGGTGAAAGCCGTGGGGGTCGACGATGGAGGCACGCACCGTTCCGCCGATCTCGTGGAAGAAGATGAAGTCGGGGCACACGCGTCGCCAGTTACCCCTCGCCCCCATGTAGGCGACCGCAAGCGAGTCATCTGACGCGCGACCGGGATTGCGGTACCAGGCGCGCGCACCCGCGCGGGTCATCTCCCTGTCGAGGATTTCCAGCTCCCAGCCATTTAGCGATGCGATTGGGAAGTTGCCGCGCTCATCGCTCATCAGGTGCAGTTTCCGGGTATCGATCTTGTTGCCCGCCGAATCCTCGGTTTCTTCACTGCGGATCCTTGGCCGAAGGATATCGGCGCGCTGTGGGTCCGAGGACATCGCGCGGATGTCGGCGTAGACAGCACGCCTCTCGTCACTCAGCGCCTTTATCGAGACGCGATACTCGTTAAGCCATTGCGTCGAAAGCCGGTCAGCTTCGCGGTCGAGTTCATCACTGACGCGGGGCACCCGGGCGAGACCCGCAACGACGATGTGGGCATCGAGTAGTCCGTCATCGTCGATGTCATCGCCTGCGACGTGTTCGGCATACTTGCGGGCGATGTCAGGGGACAGCACGCGGCCGGCAGCCTTGAAGTCGGCTTCGATGCTCCGTTCGTCGGCTCCCGCAGCGAACACGCCGAGCGATGTCACGGTACCGGAGCCGGTCGAAACTGCGATGGTCTCTCCCTCGACTTCGAGGATGTCCGCGACGGCCTTGTCCACCTCGTCGCTGAACCGGACCCGGAGCCCATCAAGCAGGGCGAAGAGCTCCTTGTACGCAGCCTTCCGAGCATCCGGGAGCAACTCGTCTCGCGAAAGTGCCTGCGCCAGGGCGGTCAGTCGCTTCGTCGGCTTTGCCGCCTTCCGAGGCAACGTCTGCGACGGCAGGAGATCAAAGGCCGCCCAGACATCGTCCCCAACCGCCGCGTTCGCCTCCATATCGACCGGCTTGAACAGAACGCGTCGACCCTCGCCCCCGCCGGTGCCGCTCGCGTCCCTGTCGCCGCCATGACTGCCGAGCAGCGCCCTCGCGACGTCCTCGGCCGTAGAGCGCTCGAACTTTGGGAGTAGGCAGAAAACCGAGTTCAGCACGTCGTCGCCGACAATACGACGAGCGAGCGGGGTGCGCACCATGCGCCCAAGCATTTGGGTGATGTGTGTGCGGTCGGCCGCCGGGCGGTACGACACCAGCACCTCAGCACGCGGGCAATCCCACCCGGTCGAGATCGCGTCCTTCGCCAAGAGCACGCGGATATGGGTGCGGTCCTGGACAGTCTCGGGCGAGACGTACGGGATGGACTCGCCCGGCAGCTCGAGTGTCGCGTGCTCGCCAAAGACGTTAGCAACGCCATCGTGGCCAAGCTGGGGCCACTCTTCGCGGATCGCATCCACGGCCTCGCCCAGCAACTCGTTCGAAGCCTTGTTTGGTACTTGGACGACCAGCAGCGGCACAACGGCGTCGGCCGTTGACTCCTGGCTTGCGGCGTACTCGGCCCATAGCCGGGTGCTTTGCTTGATCTGCTCAACGCCGCGCTTCAACAGAACCGTGTCGAAGTCGCCTCGCTCAGTTGGGAACGCGAGGCGGATGTCGTCCTTGAGCAGACCCGACTCCTGAATCAGCACCGGGTCGACCTCGTATGGCGGGTACGTCGTGCGCCCCTCCGCCTCGGCCATCGCGGCGGTGAACCGGTCGATGGTTGCCGAGATCCCCCATACGATCGGTACCGGTGGCATGGCGCCCTCACCGTTGACCAACCGCTTCACAATGGTCTGGCGGTCGGCGCGATCTCCCTGAGACTGCTGCCGCATGCCCTTGTGTGCCTCATCGAGGATCACGTAGAGGGTCAACGTGTCATCTTGAATCGTGTTCCTAATCGTGTCCCAGATCGTGTAGGCCCGAAGATCAGGCACAGCGGAGCGGGGGATTAGCGCGCCTTCGTCGTCCTCAGGCACACCACGCACGAGGAGCGAGTTCTTCGAAAGCTTCTGAGCGTTGAGGAAGTAAACCTTCCCAGCGTCGAGCTTCTCCTGGTTAAACGAGTTCTCGATCACCTCGAGCCGCGAGTGAGCAAGTCGATCGCCGGACGCGTCGAGGATGCGTGCTCGTGTCTGCTCGTTCAGGGACGGGTCGTCCGTGAACCACAGGATCAACGCGCCGGGATCGGCGTCGAAGTTCCAATCGTCGTTGCCGAAGAGAAGCGCCTCGATGACGGCTGACGCCATCACGGTCTTGCCCGCTCCGGTAGTTGCCGCGAGCGAGAAGGCAACATTGCGGTGCTTTCGGTGGAAGTCGTCGCGCGCATCGGCGAGGTTGGTCAGCATCTGACCGACCGCGTCATTCTGGTACTCCTTGAGCGTGAAGCGCACCGATCACTCCCTGCCCGTGTTGATCGCGAAGTTCGTTAAGTAAGTTTCGTACAGCCGTACCGGCTCGATCCCCTTCGGCAACTCTGCGCAAACCATCTGATAGGCCCGGTCATCGTCCGTGACGATGAAGGCCATCCGCACGGACGCGCGCTTCGCGACCGCATCGAGGAATCGGTGCGAGCTGTCCATGTCAAACAGCACCCCATAGACGTCGGCAACTTCGTACGTGTCTGACGCGACCTCGATGCGGCGACCTTGCCCGCCAGCGCGCAGCCACAGCAACGGAGCGATCGCCGCGAACGATCGGTTGTGGGCAACCGTACGAGGCTCCTCGTAGGTCATCGTGAAGAACTCAACGTTCTCTTCGAAGCCATCCGCCATCGGAAACTCATCAGTGAACCTGTAGTCGCCCTTGACCGGCGTCCCGCTTGGCGTGACACCGGTGATCGCAGCCTCGATGCGCGGCTTCGTGATGTAGTGGCAGATCCCCCAACGCTCCCACTCGTCATCGCCTGGACGTAGACGCTTCGCTCGAAGCCCAGCCTGTTCGTCGGCCCCGACCTCGTTGTTCGTAACCGAAATCGAGCAGCGTTGTCCTTGATCCTGCCGATTCAGCCTCATCACCGCGTGCGCGGTCGTGCCCGAACCTGCGAAGAAGTCGATCACTGTGGCCCTGGGCTTTCCCGCAACGAAGAACCGCAAGGCGTCTTCGGTTGCATAGAGCGACTTCGGATAGGGGAATTTCCGGTCAGGCACGAAGCTCGCAAGGAGCCTCGAGCCACTGTTGCCTGCGTCGTGAGAGGAAATCCGCCAGACATCAGTGGGGACGAAGCGTGCCTCGTAGTCACTGCCATCGGTGATCACCGAGCCATCAGCCCGACGCCCAAGAATCTTGAATGTGCCGTCAGCAACCTTCCGACGCTCACCGATCTTGAGGTAGTACGGAGTCGTCCGCCCTCCGTTCCACTTTCCCAAGCGAGCGGAGCCCTCTCGTATCAGCTCCCGTAAGGCGGTGTTGGCTATCTGCCACCTGCCTTCGCGCCCATCCTGGCGGATGGGCCACACCGCTTCGACTCCGTCCGGGGCATGCTGGTCTTGCCAGCCATCCCCAAAGAAGGGTTCTCCGACCGAGTCGAACACGGGCCCATCGACGGTGTCTCTGACATACACGGGATAGAAGAGATTCGGGTGCGTCGTGCGGAAGGGCTGCGTGCCTGACCGCATCAGTAAATTCCAGCGAATGTCATTCTTGTTGCGCGTGGCGACCGGATTCCACTCGTTCGAGAGGGGAAGCGGGAGCGGCGCAGAGGCGCCGAACTGGACGAAGTACAGATACTCGGCCGCGCGGTTGAACGTCCCGCTTCGCGTAGATCCCGCGCCGTTGATCGACGAGGTGACCATTGTGATTCTCGCCTCTGGGAAGACCTGCTCCAGGAGGAGACCCAGCCTCAGGTACTCCTTCTCGTCGATAGTCACGATGAGCACCGAGTCGTCGGGGTTGAGCAGACGGCGCGCCAGCTTCATTCGCCGCTCGATGAAGGCGAGCCACTTCGAGTGCCGGTAGCTGTCGTCTGCGTCGACGTAGTCGTTGTTGTACTTCCAGTCCCGTGCACCGGTGTTGTAGGGCGGGTCGATGTAGATCGCGTCCACCTTGCCCTCGTGCGTATAGAGGAGCGTCTGGAGCGCATGGAAGTTCTCGGCGTTGATCACTGTGTGAAACGGCTTGTCGCCGCCGCGCTCGATCCTGCCCGTAGAAGAAAGCCCGGGGTAGATCGGGTCGCGGAATTCGGCGACGACAACGAGGTCTTCGACGGCACGCTCGGCCGTAACGTCGGGGTCGGCCAGAGCCACGAGCGATGCGATCGCTTCGTCGTCCCTACGCCGGATCACCCGCACCCGCCAAAGCTGCTGATCCACGCTGGAAGAGCTCAGACCTCGCTCCGGCAGGAACCGAACCTTGTCCCCTCGACGAACCTTGCGACCGGCAAGATTGACGGACTCGGGTGTGTGGCGTTCGAAGTTCAGCCCAAAGGCACGGCGAGATTCCAGCGCCTTCACTTCGCGCTTGATGTCCTCGGCAAGTTGCCGGTCCTTCTTCGCGACCTGCTCGATCAGTCGGCTCAGCGTCGACACGTTGCAGCTACCTCCGGGCCCCAGCCGATCAAGACTGCTCGCCTTCTTCTCTGTCGGACTGAGCCGCCCCGCCGCTCCGCACCCACTCGTCGATCTCTCTGATCTGGAATTTCCATAGCCGGCCGAGGTGATGAGCGGGCACAGCCCTTTTCGGCGATCCAGTTGTAGACGGTGTCGTTGGCGATTCTAAGGTGAGCGGCGATCTCCTCAGCAGGTAGCCAAGGCTCAGCCACGTCGACGGACCTCCGGAATCGAGTGCACGGGCGCGCGCACAAGGGTCAGCCTATCGGCGGCGAAACCCGCCCGGCAGCCTTGACACTGCGTGACCCGGTGAGAGTCCGGTTGGCGACCGCTGGGAGCAGGCAGCTGATTCCAGTGGTCACTGACCGGTTCTCGTGGCAAGCCGCTGAGCGGGCCAAGGGAAGAGGCCGCCCGAACGCTGGTCGACGTATCCGCCGTGTAGTTCGTGGACGGGTGGTCCGTCATAGTCGTGGCCGCCGCTGGCGTAAGCGATGGCGGTGAGGACGAGTTGGAGGTGTTCGCGGTCGAGGCCGGCGAGATTCCGGCTCAGGTCGACGGGGGGTCCGTCCAAGAGCGATCCGGCGATACGGAGAAGCCTGGTCTCGCCGCCGGAGAGCGCGCCATAGTTGCCTTCGTTCATCTGGTCGGCGTCGATCCACCACCAGCCGGGGTCGTCGCCTTGCTGGACCCAGGGTTGGCTGGGGTTGGCGAACCGTCCGCCGAATGCCTGGATGAGGAGTTCGACGCCAGCCTCGAGCGGATACAGGCCTTTGGCCCATCTCCGGAGTGCTTCGTGGACCTCGGTCATGAGTTCCGCCTCTTCGCGCAGCTTTGGCGCTCGTGACGGTCGCCCGCCACGCCGGAAGGCGGCGCTCCGCCGTCCGCCCGATCGCCGGTTACGGTCGTCCGGCAGAGGGTGCCGCGCCGGAGTCGGTTGGCGCGTTCGCTGGTTGCGAGGGAGCGGTCGCCTCGCTGGATGAGGTTGGCGAGATCCGGTCCGAGGCCGTCGGCGATCGTGCGTTGATCACCGAGGTCCTCGAGTCCTTGCGACCATCTCTTCTGGAAGTGGCCGGTGCTCCAGGAGAGTGTTGCTATCACGATGACCCCGGTGAGCGCTGCCCAGCGGGCGTTCCGGTAGTTGTCGACGATGGCGACCCCGAAGACGATCCAGCGGATCTTCCAAGAGAATCCGAGTATCGGGCTGCGCGTGGCGATCTGGCTGGCGGCTCCGGTGAAGATCTGGACGACGCGCCATGGCAGGCAGTAGGCGGCCACCGCGTTCACCAGGGTCGAGGCACATACCTGGCTGTGGCCGAGTGCCTGGCTGATGACGGCGCTGGCTTGCCGGTCGGTGAGTTGCCCGTTGACGACCTGGCGGACGAACTCCGGGCTGACCACCAGATCTCTGCGGGACGGCATGACGGCGTGGCCACCGCCAAGCCGCCGGCCGATCCAGATCGTCGGCTGGTTGCGTCCGCGTAGCGAAGTGATCGGGACGATCGCAGTGAGGATCGTCTCGCGCTGGAAGTCGTTCGCCGGGCTGGCCCCGTAACGCCACCACAGCATGGCGCGGGTGTTTCGTCCCGCGACGGCGACGATGCCGACGGCAAGGATCACAGCGAGCGCCGAAGTCGAGAGGCCGGCCACCACGATCCACACCAGGCTGCTGAACGCGATACCAGTGATCTGGGCTCGTGCCCAGGTGCCGGGCCAGCCGTTCACGGCTTCACCCCCGCAGCCTGTACAGGCTCGGCGGCGGTCGGGATGCGTGACAGCCTCGTGAGTTCCTTGGTGTCGGGCTGTCCGCCGCACAGTTCGGCGATCTCTGTAACGCTGAGGTGTTCTGCCAGCAGCGCACGGACGGCGTCCGCCGCCTGCCGCTCGGCGGCCTGGATCGCTTCGTCACGTTCGGCAAGCGCCGCCAGCACCTCGACCGCCAAGCCGGCCTGTCGGCGTTCCTGCTCGACGCGCTCCTTCTGCCTCGCGGACAGCGCCTCGGTCACCCGGCGTCGTGCGTCCTGTTTCAGTCCCTGCCTGACCATCGTGGGCTCCTCCTTCGGGGTCTCCTCGACCCCTTAAGCCCACCAACCCGCACGATCCGGACAGCCACCACCGAACAGACCCCGACGAATCCCCGGAGATCCCCACCAATGACGTCCCGAACCCATGTCACCAGTCGCCTGCCGACCACCCCGATTTCGACCAACCAGAAGCATCACACACCTCTGGCATGGACCATCGCCCCTAGTCAAAGGCACATTACCCACGTTGTGGCGTGAGCGTATCAGGATCGCCGCGAACTTGGTGTCCGGATCGGACCAGTTCGCGGGCTTAAGGGTTCGTGACCATGAGCTTGCACCGCATCACGGCGGGGTCGGGATACGACTACCTGACCCGCCAGGTGGCTGCCATGGACTCCACCGAGAAGGGACACACCGGGCTCGCGTCCTACTACACCGAGAAGGGCGAAGTTCCCGGACTCTGGGTGGGCTCGGGCATGGCCGGCATCGACGGGCTGAACGTCGGGGATCTGGTGACCGCTGAGCAGATGTTGGCACTGTTCGGGTCGGGCCATCATCCGCTGGCCGAGCAGCGCAGGCGTGAACTCGCCGGGCCCGGCCTGACGGAGACGGACTACGTGGAGATCACCCGGCTGGGTGAGCCGTTCCGGGTCTATGCAGGCGATGTGAGCCCGTTTCGGGTCGAGGTTGCCCGTCGTCTCGAAGCCCTGAACAAGGAGCGCGGCCTGCCCCAGAAGGCGGCCACGGCGATCGAGGACCGGGCTCGGATCCGCAGCCAGATCGCGGTGGAGCTGTTCCGCCAC
The DNA here is from genome assembly GCF_059515965.1 of Propioniciclava sp. LT432. Taxonomy (NCBI): domain Bacteria; kingdom Bacillati; phylum Actinomycetota; class Actinomycetes; order Propionibacteriales; family Propionibacteriaceae; genus Propioniciclava; species Propioniciclava sp. LT432. The sequence goes on from NZ_JCAKNE010000035.1 coordinate 31,299, forward strand.
GAGTACGGACGCGAGCCCCTCAACCCCCGCGAACTGGCCGGGCACGTGGCCAGACTGTCGCGTCAGCAGACCACCGCGGTGGCCGGGTTCGACCTCACGTTCTCCCCGGTGAAATCGGTCTCGACACTCTGGGCGCTCGCCGATCCCGCCTTGGCCGCGGCGATCGAGCGGTGCCACCAGCTGGCGGTTGCCGACGCGTTGTCGTTCATCGAGACCCATGCCCTGTTCACCCGCACTGGCACGGACGGGGTGCGGCAGGTCGATGTGCGTGGCCTGGTTGGTGCGGCGTTCACTCACCGTGACAGCCGGGCGGGGGATCCCGATCTGCACACCCATGTGGCGGTCGCGAACAAGGTCCAGACCGTCACCGACGGGCGCTGGTTGTCGATCGACAGCCGGGTGCTGCACAAGGCGGTCGTGGCCGCGTCCGAGACCTACAACACCGCCCTCGAACGGCATCTGGCTGAGGCGATCGGAGTGCGGTTCGCGGCCCGCCCGGACACCGACCCGCGCAAGCGGCCGATCCGGGAGATCGTCGGTGTGGACGCCGGGTTGAACCTGCGTTGGTCGACCCGCCGACAGTACATCGAGGCTCGCCGGCGCGAGTTGGCGGCCCGGTTCCAGGCCGATCACGGCCGTCCTCCAACGCCGGTGGAGGCGATCGCGTTGGCTCAGCAGGCCACGTTGGAGACCCGCAACGCGAAACACGAACCCCGCAGCCTGGCCGAGCAGCGGACAGTGTGGCGGACGCAGGCCGGTGAGGTTCTCGGCGGCGAAACAGGCATCCGGGCAATGATCCACGCCGCTGTGCACCCGGCCCCGGCTGAGCGTCAACTCCCTTCGCGGGCGTGGCTGGAGGACGCCGCCCGCCGAGTGGTCGCGGTGGTGCAGCGGGATCGTTCCACCTGGCAAAGCTGGCATCTGCGGGCCGAAGCCCTGCGCTGCGTCCGGGCGGTCGAAGTGCCGTCCCAGCACGTCGACACCGTCGTCAATCTCCTCCTCGACCAGGCGCTCACCTACTGCCGGGCGCTCACCCGGCCCGTCCCGGGAGAACCCACCGAGCCCGCCCCGCTCCGGCGTGCCGACGGCGCCAGCGTCTACACCGTCGCGGGCTCGCAGCTGTACACGTCGAACGCGATCCTGGCCGCCGAAGCACGCCTGGTCGAAGCGGCTGGACGCCGCGACGGCATGATCGTGCCCACCCCCGCGCTCGACGTCGCCCTCCTCGAGAGCGATGCGAACGGCGTCCGGTTGAACCCGGGACAGGTGCTGCTCGTGCGGGAGATGGCGACCTCCGGCGCCCGGGTTCAGCTCGCGATCGCACCGGCCGGATCGGGCAAGACCACCGCGATGAACGCCCTGTCTCGGGCGTGGACCGCGGCCGGTGGGACGGCGATCGGGCTCGCCCCTTCGGCGGCCGCAGCGGCCGCGTTGGGTGAGCAACTCGAGGGTTACAGCGACACTCTCGCGAAGCTGGTGTGGTCGTTGCGGAACGGCGAAACGCCCGACTGGGTGGCCCGGATCGGGCCGTCCACTCTGGTGATAATCGATGAAGCGGGCATGGCCGACACCCTGTCGTTGGACGCTGTCGTGCAGCACGTTCTGGGTCGCGGCGGGAGCGTCCGGCTGATCGGCGACGACCAGCAACTCGCCGCGATCGGCGCCAGTGGGGTGCTGCGTGACATCCAAGCCACCCACGGCGCGTTGCGGCTGACCGAGTTGGTCCGGTTCACCGACCGGGCCGAAGGATCGGCCAGTCTGGCGTTGCGCGAAGGCCACACCTCAGCACTCGGGTTCTACCTCGACCAGCGCCGCATCCACGTCGGCGACGCCACCACAATGGCCGATGACCTGTTCGCCGCCTGGTCTGCCGACCAGGCCGGCGGGCTCGACTCGATCATGCTCGCACCCACCCGCGAACTCGTCGCCGACCTCAACCAGCAGGCCCGCACCCAACGCCTCCACGGCACCCAACCGGGCCGTGAAATCGAGCTGGCCGACGGGAACCTGGCCTCGGTCGGCGACACGATCATCACCCGCACCAACAACCGCAAACTCCGCGTCAGCCCGACCGATTGGGTGAAGAACGGCGACCGTTGGACGATCCTCGACGTCGACCCGCGCCGCGGCGTCCGGGCCCGGCACACCCAGTCGGGACGCCACGTCCAGCTGCCCGCCGACTACGTCGCCGAGTCAGCCGAACTGGGCTACGCGACCACCACCCACACCGCGCAAGGCGTTACCGCCGACACCATGCACGGGCTGCTCGCCGGCACCGAGTCGCGCCAGCAGGCCTACACGATGCTGACCCGCGGACGCGAAGCCAACCACGCCTATCTGGTCGTCGTCGGGGACGGCGACCCGCACACCCTGATCCATCCCGAAACCGTCAATCCGCTCACCCCGACCGACGTCCTCGAACGCATCCTGGCCCGCGACGAATCCCCCGTCTCGGCCACCACCGCCCTCCGCGAAGCCGCCAACCCCGCCCGACAACTCGGCGACGCCGCAGCCCGCTACACCGACGCCGTCAGTTTCGCCACCACCCAACTGGCCGGCGAACTCGGCAGCCGCAGCCTCGAACGCGCCATCGACGACATGGCCCCAGGCCTCACCGGCGCTCCGACCTGGCCGGCGCTGCGCGCACAACTGTTGTCCGTCCAGGCCGACGATCGTGACCCGATCCAGGCCCTCGCCCGTGCCCGAGTCATCCCCATCACCGGCGATCAAGACCCATGCGTCGTGCTCGCCGGGCGCATCGCCGACGCCAACCTCACTCACCGCGGCGGCCCCCTGCCCTGGCTTGTCCGCGTCCCAGCCGCGCTCACCCGCGACCCGATCTGGGGTGCCTACCTGGATGCCCGACGGCGGCTGGTCAGCCAGCTCGCCGACCAGGTTCGCGCCGAAGCATTGTCGGCGGAGACGCGGCCGGCGTGGCTCGCCGGAACCGGACGAACCGCCCCGGAACTGGTCGCCGACATCGAGGTGTGGCGGGCTGCGCACCGGGTCGAAACCACCGACACCCGGCCCACCGGTGAACGCCGCAACAGCCTGGCCGAGCACCGCTGGCAGACCCACCTCGACCGCCGGCTCGCCTCCACCGCCGACGCCGCGATGAGCGAATGGCGTCCCCTTCTCAGCCAGCTCTCACCACTGATCCTCGCCGACGACTTCGCCCCAACCCTGGCTGGACGGCTGTCCCAACTGTCATCGGCCGGCATCAACGTGCCCAGCCTGCTGCGCACCACAGGCGACCAGGGTCCGCTGCCTGACGATCACGCAGCGGCAGCGCTGTGGTGGCGGCTATCCCGCCACCTCAGCCCCGCCGTCGCCGAAGCCGTCGACACCGACCACCACCTGGCCACCCAATGGCTGCCAGCCTTCACCGAACGACTCGGCGACGCCGCCCATGAGCTTGAAGACAGCCCCTGGTGGCCCGCGCTGGTGACCACCATCGAACGCGGCCTGCAGCGAGGCTGGCCCCTCAATCAGCTCCTCGACGAGACCCGCCGGCTCAACACCGACGGCCACACCGACCTGTGCCAGGCGTGGGTCTGGCGGCTCTCCCTGCTCGCCGACACCCACGAACTGGCCGATGAAGACCGCTACGACCCAGCCGACGAACCACCCGCCGATCTCCACGAAGGCTGGACGCCCCCGACCACGACCGACGACACCAGCTATCGGCCAGAACCGGCCTGGGCCGAGCCGGCACTCCTCGACCTGGACGACGACCAGATCCTCCACATCGAAGGGCTGATCCGCTCCGGGATGGGCGCCCCCGAACCCACCGAAGCGCAGATCCGGCACCAACTGGACCGCCGCGACCAGATCGCCGCCAGCCCCGTACTCATGGACCGCCTGGCCCACATCAACGAACTCACCACCACCTACTACCAGGCCTGCCTGGCCGGCAGCTGGGCCGCTCCCTACCTATCAGAACGGTTGCACAACGACCCGACTGCCCTCGCACCGCTGCGGCTCGGCTACGTGCATATTGCGCTCGGTGAGGGCCGGTGTTCCGTTGTGGGGTGAGCCAGTGGTCCGGTGGGCGGTGAGCCACGGCGACGGGGCGCGGTGGACCGTGGCGGCGCTCGGGTTTTCGTGTGGGACGTTCGTCGCGCCGTGCCGTTGGGGTACGGCGTGACGAGAGGAAGTCGCCTTCATGGTCGACTACAAACAGATCCTTCGGCTGCGAGCTGAGGGGGTCAGTCAGCGTGGGATCGCGGACGTGTTGGGGTGTTCCCGTAACACGGTGGCGGCGGTGTTCACTGCGGCGGACTCGGCGGGGGTCGGGTTCGAGCAGGTGACGGACCTCGGGGCTGACGAGGTCCGCCGGCTGTTGCTGCCCGAACCGGCCAAGCCGGACTCGGACCGGGCCACACCAGACTTCGAGCACGTGCACCGGGAGCTGGGACGGCCGTCGGTGACGCTGCTGGTGTTGTGGAACGAGTACGTGGCCAACTGCCGCGCCACCGGCGAGGTGCCCTACCAGTACTCGTTCTTCAACGAACAGTACCGGCGGTGGGCGAAGGCCACCGGCGCGTCGATGCGGATCCAGCGCAACCCGGGCGAGTCGATCGAGGTCGACTGGGCCGGGGACCCGATGGCCTACGCCGACCCGCTGACCGGCGAACCACGACAGGGGTGGGTGTTCGTGGCCGCACTGTCGTATTCGGCCTACACGTATGTGGAGGCGTTCCCGGACATGACGCTCGGGTCGTGGATCGACGCGCACGTGCACGCCCTGGAGGATTTCGGGGGTGCTGCCCGGCTCCTGGTGCCGGACAACCTGCGGACCGGGGTGTCCCGGTCGGACCGCTACGAGCCGGCGTTGAACCCCGCCTATGCCCGGTTGGCCGAGCATTACGGCACCGCGGTCATCCCGGCCAGGGTGAAACGTCCCCGCGACAAGGCAGTGGTCGAAGGGAGCGTCCGGTTCGTCGCGGGGCAGGTCGCGGCGGTGCTCCGCAATCGGCAGTTCGTCGGGTTGGCCGAGTTGAACGAGGCCATCTTCGCCGAAGTCGCTGCCATCAACGCGCGTCCGTTCCAGAAGCGGGAGGACTCCCGGCAGATCGTGTTCGAACGCGACGAGAAGCCACTGTTGCAACCGCTGCCGCCGGTCCGGTTCGAGTTGGCCGAGCTCCGCAAGGCCAAGGTCGGCCCGAACTACCACGTCCAGGTCGACAAGAACTTCTACTCCGTCCCTTCCCGGTTGATCGGCCAATCCCTGGATGTGCGCCTCACCACGAGCATCGTGGAGGTCTTCGACGGGATCGAGCGGGTCGCGTCCCACCCCCGCTTCCAAGGGGTGTCGGGCCGGTATGCGACCCTGCCGGCCCACATGCCCGCCACCCACCGCAGCCGACTGGTCGACTGGACGCCGGAACGATTCGAGCAGTGGGCCGCCACGGTGGGCCCGAACACCCAAGCGGCGATCGGGGCGATCCTGGCGTCCCGCCAGATCGTCGAGCAGTCCTACCGGTCCTGTCTGGGGGTGATGTCGCTGGCCACCAAGCCCGGCGGCATGGCCCGCCTGGAGGACACCTGCACGCGGGCGTTGGCGGCCACCCCCGCCCCCTCCTACACGCTCATCAAGAAGCTGTGGACCGGCTGGACCCCACCCACCCAAGCCCCGCCGGCCCCCTCCCTGGGCGACGCCGGCTATGTCCGCGGCAGCGACTACTACGGGAGCCGAGCATGATCGATGTGGAAACCCTCACCCGCTTGAAGACGATGCGATTGTCCGGGATGGCCGAGTACTTCGAGAACCTCGCCGACACCACGACCGCCGCCACCCTGACCGGTCCAGAGTTGGTCAAACAGGCCGTCGACTGGGAATACGAGAGACGCCGCGACAGCAAGCTGCACCGGCTCCGCCGCCAAGCCTGCCTCGCCCAACCCGCCGCCGACCTGACCGACCTGAAAGCCATGCCCGGCCGCAGCATGGACCTCGAGCTGATCCACCGGCTCGCGGTCGGCGCCTACCTGGTCAAGCACCAAGACGTCATCCTGCAAGGACCCACCGGCGCGGGGAAGACCTACGTCGCCTGCGCGCTGGGGAACAAGGCCTGCCAGCAGTACCGCAAGGTGCTCTACCTGCCCGCCGGGGAACTGTTCGACCGGATCACCATCGCCGAACGGACCGGGGACAAGAAGCGCTGCCTCGACACCCTGGTCAACGTCGAGTTGTTGATCATCGATGACTGGTTCCTCACCCCGCCCACCCGGGTCCAGGTCCAGCAGTTGCACACCCTGATCGACCGACGACACAAGACCGCCTCCACGATCTACTGCTCCCAGCTACCACCGGGCCAGTGGCACGACCGGATGGAAGAGAAGATCCTCGCCGACGCCATCGTCGACCGGATCACCACCAACGCGCACGCCACCGTCCTGGACTGTGACGACTCCCTGCGCAAACACTTCACTCACCTGCAGTAACCACAGCGCTGGGGCGGCCCAAGCGGCCGCCCCAGCACCATGGCAACCCATCCCGTCGACGTGGCCCACCGATCCCCGGAACACTGGCTCACCCCCCAGCGGAACACCGGCCCTCAGCAAGCGCAATATCCA
>NZ_JCAKNE010000036.1:0-35959 GCF_059515965.1 Propioniciclava sp. LT432
CCCGGGTTCCGCAGTTGGTGGGCAGATGAATCGCCTGAATTGGCGGGTTGACTAGGTCGAACGCGTGGTTTGGGTGCGTGGGGTCGTGTGCCCACGCGTCCGCAGGTCACCAGAAGCGCCGTTTTGCCTTGTCAGGCTGGGGTGAGGGTGGTGACGGTGGGGGGTGGGGTGACCTTGCAGGCGGCGAGAATGCCGGTTTGGGTGGTGTTGAGCGGGGTGACGTGGACGACGCTGCCGGCACTCCCGGTGAGGGTGACGGCGTGGACGCGGCCGAGCTCGATCGCGATCCGCCGCCACGTCAGGTCGGTGGACCGTTCGGCGACCCGGATCAGCAGCAGGGCGAGCCAGCACAGCAGGACGTGGGCGCGGATTCGGGGTTCCAGATGGTGATGAACCGGCCGGAGTTCCAGCGTGGACTTCAGGTCGCGGAAGCCGCGTTCGGCCTCGAGGAGGTTCTTGTAGCCCAGGGCGATGTCCTCGGGGGTCAGGTCGGGGTCGGAGGTCGACAGCAGGTACTTGCCGTCGAGGCGTTCCTCCGCGGTCACCTTCGCCCGGTCGATGACCAACCGGCCGGAGGGTTGTTGGCGGACCCAGCGGCCGTAGGCGGGATGGTCGCGCAGGGCACACTCGGCCTTCACATGCGCCGGCTCCACGGGCTTGTCGTCCGCCTTGACCGTGGCCTTCCCAGCCGGCTTCGCAGGGGTCTTCGCGGCTCGTTCGCGGAGTGCCTTGATTCGCTCCAACTCGGCTCGGATGTGGTCGAGGGCGGTGTCGCGTTGGGTCTTGTCCCGTTCGGCTTCGGACGGGTTGTGGCAGATCACCCACCGGCGGTCCGGGGCGGCGTCGAGTCTGACTTCCTTGACGCGCAGGTTGTCGCGGACCTGGGAGTAGCGGCCCTGCCGCGACAACGCGGCTTCCACCAGCGGGCTGCCGTCGCGCATCCGTTCCCCGGCGATGTAGTGCCCACCCGCCCGTTTCAGATACTGCAGGTTGGCTTCGGAGGAGAAGCCGCGGTCGACGACGGTGACCACCCGGCCCAGGCGCCAGTCCCGCATGCTGTCCTTGACTTCGGGCAGGACGGTGACGTCGGTGGTGTTGCCGGGCCAGCACCAACACCGCACCGGGATGCCTTCCTTCGTGACCGCGAGACCGATGACGATCTGGGGCAGGTCCTTGCGGTGGTCCTTCGAATGGCCGTACAGCCGGAACGCGGCGTCGCCGGTCTCTTCGGTGTCGCGTTCGAAATAGGTGCTGGTCGTGTCGAACAGGAGCACGTCGACTTCGAGGTTGAGCAGGTTCGCCACCGCGAAGAACACCGCCTCCTGCACCTTCGCTTGAGCGTCGGCTTCGATGAGGACGTCCATCGCCCGGTACGCCTGATCGTCATCCATCGAGGTGAGGCCGGGGATCGCCGCGTCGTGGGAGGCCCACTCCGCGGCCGACAGCTTCGACATCGGATCGATCGCCCGGTTCGCCACCAACGCGAACAACACCCGCTCCACATCGGTGGTGAATTTCCGCGGGCCGAGCGCCTTCCGCAGGGCATCATCCACGCCGAGCATCCGCCACAACCCATCCAACAGGTACACCGTCCCCATCGGACGGGACTCCGCCACCCGGAGGTGGTCACCGACCCAGTGTGCGGCGTCGCCGGGCAACGCTGCGGGGGCGGGTTCGCCCAGGTACCGGTTGATCGAGGCCACCAGCCGGGTCAGGCCGTCCCGGTCCAGGCGATCCTCCCGGCCCAGGTTCAACAGGACCTCAGCCTGGGTGACGCCGTCGACCTTCCGGTTGTGCGCCACCTGCACGTACCGGACGATGCTGCCGTCCTTGTTCCGTCGTTGCGTGGTCCGCAAGTACATGCCCACCACTCCACCGCGTCCGCCGCGGTGAACACAAGCCCGACACGACAATTCGTGTGCCCACCGTTTTCAGCCGTTCCGGGACCACCGAATCGCGTTGACAAGCATCGATGCTCGCTCAGACCCGCCCGAATGCCCACCAACTGCGGAACTCGGGGTAGACGATGTCGGACAGGCGTCGTTTGAGGCATCGCATGGCCTCGTTTGGGCTTTTCCCGTCTTTCCTTGTTGGTGGGGCAGCGCACGCCAAATGAAAGTCACACCCCAACCACGCGGGCAGACAGCCGCACACGGAGCGGACCAGACCACCTGAACCGAGCCTCGGCCAAGGCCCGATCTGAGGTCAATGGAACTGGTAGCCGCGCAGGGTGGGGAATCCGGGCGTCGGGCATCCGAGTCTGACCGTTCAGCAGCGGTAGCCGGCCCACATGGCTGCAACTCGCGCGGTGGCGTCGAGCTCAAAGACGGCACCGGTGGTGTCCCCTTTGAAGATGGAGAAGACGCGCTGGCCTCGAACAGTGAGAACTGAGGCGTCATCCCATTCCTCCGTCTGGAAACGCTCCTCCAGAGTTGCCAGCGGCGTTACCGATCGCCGTCCCCTCGGGGCCCGTGGCATTGGGCGAGAGCCCATCCCGCCCGTCCATCGTGGGGTCGATTCGCCATCCGGCAACTGAACCAAGTGGATAGGTTTCGCCGTACTCATTTTGAGAGTCCACCTCGTGGAGGACCACGACCGAGAAGTCTCCCCACCGGTAGGTACTGTTGCGCAGAGGCTGGCTACCACACCTTGCGGAGTCGGACTGTTCATCCGGCTCTCCGAGCCGGGCGCGAAGCGTAGCCATCGACTCCGGACCGTCGCGGCCCATCTGCTCACCATCAAGCGCGATCCAACCACCCGCGAGCCCGCTGATGGTCGGCCAAACCCTCTCCGACTTTGGCGCGGGAGTGGTGGTGGCAGGGCTGGTGGGTTCAGTGGCAACGGAGGGTGCCTGCGTTGGAGCAGGAGGTGAGGGGTCACCGATGCCAGGAGTGGTTGGGATGGAGCAGCTTGTAGCCGCAAACGCGATGGTTCCCATGAGGAGTGCCGGGGCGACGACCTGCAGTTTCACATTGGCCTCCTCAATGATCACGACGTTGGTTGGAAGTCTGCATCGTCGGCCAATTCGGCGCTGGTGAAGTAGCACGAGGGCATGCCACCCGAGGACTGAGCACGGTCACAAGCGTTCCCGCCACCCCGAAGGAAGATGGCTCCAGCACGGCGGTGTGCTCCACCATTCTCATCTTGCACAGGAGGGTCGCATGTCTTCGCATTCATGGTGTCGGGAGGTGAGGAGATCACTGCCTTGGGGTCGACCTACCACGTGCAGACGCACGGCGTTGAGGTGGGTGGTGCGTACTCGTTGCTGGAGGAGGAGTCCTGGGCCGATGCGACACCTCTGCACCGTGTTGCCGCGTGCGCGCGGTGTGTTCGAGCCCCCGCGGCAGAGCACGGGTGATCATGCTGGGTGTCTCAGCCAACCTCGCCGAGGGGTTCTTGGTGGGAACTCGCCTCGGCGAGATTCATCGCCAGCGCGCCAACCTGCTCGGCGACTTGCGCTGACGAGAGCCGCACCGTCGATTGACAGGTGTTGTTCTGCCAGACGGAGAGAACCTCTCGCCCGGCCTCGGGATGCGACGAAACACGCAGCACGCGGTCAGGGCGCTCGCAGTGCGTGGGGCCGGATCACGCCGGACGGGGAGAGCTGCGCCGGATGCATCCGGCGCGGCTCTCCCGACCTGGCGCTCAAGCGTGGCGCAGATGTCCCGACCCGGCGCATCAGTCCGGAAGCGGCGCATCAGTCCGGAAGCGGCGCATCAGTCCGGAAGCGGCGCACCTGCGCCGCCGTCCACGCCCTACGCGTTCGGGTCGTCGTACCGCTCACCCGGGGCGCGGCCGGTCGTGGTGCGATAGCCCTCCGGTGCGTCCTCCTGCAGGGGGCCGGGTGTGGGGTCGTCGGCGGCCATGGGGATGGTCCCTTCCTCGAGAGGATCCGCCCGCAGTGGCGACGGGTCGGCGCTGGTCGGAACGCCCACCACGGGCGGAGTCACCACGTCGTCGTCCACAGTGGTGGCGTCGCGGTCGGCGTCCTTCTTGGCGGCGCCGGACGCCGCAGCGGCCACCCCGGCCACGGCGGCTGCTGCGCCCGCGGCGATGACCGCGCCGGAGACGCCTGCCTTGCCGCTGTCACCACGGGACGCGGCGGCGTCCTCCACCCCGGGCGTCCCGACCGAACCGCCCTCGTTGATCGTGCCGCGCCACGCGCCGCTGGCGTACCCCTCGGATTCAATGAACTCCTTGAACCGCTGCAGGTCTCCCTCGGCCTCCTTCTCGACCAGGTTCAGCTTGTCGCCGAGGCCCTCGAGCATGCCCGTGGGCTCGTACTCCAGGGAGAGGTGGACGGACGTCTGGCCGCCACCCACGTCCTCGAACGTGACCGCGCCGGCGTTGGTGGCCCCTTCGATGGCGGCCCACGCGACCTTCTTGTCGGGAACCTGCTCCAGGATCCGGGCGGTCCACTTCCGGCGGACGCCCATCACCTGGGCGACCCACTCCAAACGGTCGTCGCTGAGTTGCGTGACCTTCTCGATGGCGTTCATGAATTGGGGGAAGTCCTCGAACTGGGTCCACTGGTTGTAGGCAACGCTCACCGGAACGTTCACCAGGACGGACTTCTCAACCTTGGTCGTCATGTCTCTCCTCGTCGGGTTCTCGCTTGTCCGAGGCGGATCGCTGGCCCATCGGCCGCGGCAGAAACCGCCATGGGCCTCCGTTACCCACGGGGCGCCGACTCACACGCGCCGCGCCGCGACTCCCTGACGAACGACCCCGCCCGACGGGCGAGGTGGGCAACCGGTGCAACCGGCTTTCCTTCCCAGGCGTGCAGTGCGCTAGCATTTGGTTGAAAGTTAAACCATCTCTTTGGAGGTTCCCCATGGACGTCATCGTCCTCATCGCTCGCGTCCTGTTCGTCGCCATCTTCCTCGCCTCCGGTATCGGTCACCTGAAGGCCACCGACGCCATGACCGGCTACGCCCAGCACAAGAAGGTGCCGTTCCCCAAGTTCAGCGTCATCGCGTCCGGTGTGTTGATGCTCGTCGGCGGCCTGTCGGTGCTCCTGGGCGTCTGGGGCGACCTGGGCTCGCTCCTGCTGTTGGTCTCGATCCTGCCGATCCCCTTCCTCATGCACCGCTACTGGGCCGAGGAGGGCGAGGCCAAGCAGAACGAGCAGATCCAGTTCAACAAGACCTTGTCCCTGGTCGGCGGCGCCCTCGCCCTGTTCGCGCTGTTCGTGCTGGTGCCCGACCTCGGCCTGACGGTCACCGCCCCGCTGTTCGTCTGATCCTCCCGCCGGATCCACCGGTCCCGACCCCTCATGGGTCGGGACCGGTCCTGTTTCCGGCCCCTCGGCAACGCTGGCATCCCCGTGGGGCCGGGTCTAGGGTGAAGAATCCGGCCGAGGAGGGAACATGGCGACGGCCAGAGCTCCGGGAAAGCGTCGCGGCCCAGCCGCCACACTGGTGGGGCGGGCACTGCGGCCCCTGCTTGTCGAGACTCCGCACCTCGACCTGACCTTCTGGGACGGCTCGAGCATCCCGGGTTCGAATCCGGTGGGGACCCTCCGCTTCACCTCCCCCGACGCCCTCCGCCGCATTCTGCGGGCGCCGAACGAGCTCGGCTTCGCCCGTGCGTACGTGGCCGGAGACCTGGATGTCGAGGGTGACCTCTACGCCGCCGTCAAGGCGTTGCGCGACATCTTCTACGGGACGGCCCCTTCGCCGGTCCGGACGGTGCGGGCCGTCCCCGCGCTGGTGGCAGCAGCACGAGCGCTCGGCGGCGGGCAGGCACCCGTACCTCCACCCGAGGAGGCGCGGCTGAGCGGTTGGCAGCACACGATCGGACGCGACCGGGCCGCCGTCACCCACCACTACGACATCGGCAACGACTTCTACCGCCTGGTGCTCGGGGAGTCCATGACCTATTCGTGCGCCCGCTACGTGGACCTGACCGTCGACCCATCCGCCGGCTTGGCCGACGCCCAAGAGGCCAAGCACGAGCTGATCTGCCGCAAGCTGGGGCTGGCCGAGCGGCCGGGCATGCGCCTGCTCGACGTGGGCTGCGGTTGGGGATCGCTGGCGATCCACGCGGCCGTGCACCATGGGGCATCCGTCGTGGGCGTGACGATCAGTGAGGAGCAGGCCAGGTTGGCTCGGCAGCGGGCGCGGGCGGCCGGCGTCGAGCACCGGGTGGACATCCGCCTCCAGGACTACCGCCGCCTCGAGGGCGAGGTGTTCGACGCCATCTCGTCGGTGGGCATGTCCGAGCACGTCGGACACCGCAACCTCGACCGGTACTACGCCACCCTGCGCGCGGCGTTGCGGCCGGGGGGACGACTGCTCAACCACGCCATCTCGGCACCCGGTGGGGGAAGGATCGCCTGGAACTCGTTCGTCGGGCGCTACGTGTTCCCCGACGGGGAGTTGATCGACGTGGGCGAGTCCGTGCTGGCGATGGAGCGCGTCGGTTTCGAGGTGCGGGACGTGGAGTCGCTGCGCGAGCACTACGCCCACACCCTGCGGGCCTGGGTCGCCAACCTGGAGGCGTCGTGGGACCGCGCCACGGAACTTGTGGGCCTTCGACGCGCCCGGGTGTGGCGGCTCTACATGGCCGGCGCGGCCGTCGGCTTCGACGAGGGGGCGACGTCCCTCCACCAGGTGCTCGGCGTGGTCTCCGCCGCCGACGGCTCCTCCGGCCTGCCCGCGACGCGACGCGCCTGGGGCTGACACAGACAAACGCGTCTGACCAGTCGACCGCGCAGCGCAAACGTGTGCCCCTCGCCGACGTGGGTATTCCCTTGTCAGGAGGGATCATGACGACACGCTGGCCCGAGGCCGAGTATGTCCTGCCGGTGCGGTGGCCCGACGGCGCCGACACCGGGGACCTGGCCGCCTACTTCGCCGAGTTGCGCGAGCTGGTCGACGTGACCGTCGTGGACGGCTCGTCCCCGGCTGCCTTCGAACGGCACCACGACGCCTGGGCGACGCTCGTCCGGCACGTCCCCCCGGACGGCTGGCCCGGGCGCAACGGGAAGGTCCGCGGGGTCGTCACGGGCGTCCGCCTGTCCGACCGCCCCCTGGTCGTGGTGGCGGACGACGACGTGCGCTACACGGCGTCCGCGCTGGGCAGCGTGCTGGACGCCCTCGCTGAGGCCGACCTCGTGGTGCCCCAGAACGTGGTCAGCTCCTGGCCGTGGCACGCCCGCTGGGACACCGGCCGGCAGCTCGTCAACCGGGCCCTCGGCGGGGACTACCCCGGGACGCTGGGCGTCCGCCGCTCCCTGCTGGTCGACGGGTACGACGGCGACGTGCTCTTCGAGAACCTCGAGATGATGCGGACCGTCGCTCGACGGGGCGGCACGATCGCGAGACTCGACGACGTGTTCGTCGACCGGCTGCCCCCCACGGCGCGGCACTTCTGGTCGCAGCGGGTGCGGCAGGCGTACGACAGCCTCGCCCAGCCCGGACGCCTCGCCGTCGAGGCGGCGCTCCTCCCACGCTGATGCTGGGGGCACGGCGTCCGCCCCTGCTCGTGGCGCTGGTGGTCGTCGGCGTGGCCCTGGGTGAGCTCGGCCGCAGGCGCGCCGGTGGACGCGAGCGCTTCCCGGCCACAGCCGCGCTCTGGGTTCCCGTGTGGCTCGTGGAGCGGGCGGTGTGCACCTGGCTGGCGCTGGCGCTCCGCGCGGGCGGCGGCGTCCGCTACGGTGACGGCCGCATCAGGCGGGCGGCGAACCCGGTGGAGCGGACTCACGGAGCATCCCCGCGGCGCGTGAAGGTCGGGGCCGGCCGTGGATGAGGAGGAGATCCGGGCGGCGATCGCCGCGATGATCGCTGACGTGGACTATCCCTGCGTCGGTGCCAAGTCCGTGCTCAAGCGGGACCGGATGACCCTCGTGGTGCTGGACAGGCTGGCCACGCCCGCGGCGAGCCGGCGGCTGCGGGCGGAGCTGGCCCGGTTCGCCGCCGATCACCCAGAGGACGCCGATGCGAGCTCCGCGTCGGTTCTGGCGTCCTTCGTCGCCGCCTTCCGTGCACCCAGGCCGGCCACGGAAGAGGAGTTCGAGCGCCTGCTGTGGCACCAACTCGGCCTGCTGCACGCGGCGGACGTCGCACCTTGGGACCCCGGCGTGAGCTCCGACCCGGCCAACCCGCACTTCGGGTTCAGCGTCGCCGGGCGGGCCTTCTTCGTGATCGGCCTGCACCCCGCGGCGTCCCGGCTCGCCCGCCGGACGCCCGTGCCCGTGCTCGTCTTCAACCCGCACAGCCAGTTCGAGCAGCTGCGCGCGTCCGGCGGGTATGACCGCATGCGCGACACCATCCGCCGGCGGGACGCCCGGCTGCAGGGCTGCGTGAACCCCATGGTCGCCGACCACGGGAGCCGGTCCGAGGCCCGTCAGTACTCCGGCCGCGTCGTGCCCGAGGACTGGCAGCCCCCCGTAGAGTTCCGGCAAGCACGCCCCGAAGGAGCCTGATGAACCGCCTTTCCCCGCAGACCGGCACCGGCTTCCGCCTCGACGCCGGCGACGAACTGCTCGTGGTCGACCCGCTGGGTGGGCAGGTCAGCGACCTGTACGCCGTCGCTGCCGACGATCCTGAGGAATGGCTCTCCAGCGGCCGGACGATCGACTACGCCAACACTGTGTTCCTGACCGTCGGCCATGTGCTGTACAGCAACCGGTCCCGCCCGATGCTCACCATCGTCGAGGACACCTGCGGGCGGCACGACTTCACCCTCACGCCCTGCAGCCAGGAGACCTTCGACCTGCTCTACCCGGAGTTCGAGGGCGCGCCCCACCCCAGCTGCCTCGACAACCTGCACGCAGGCCTCGGCCCCTACGGCATCGCGAAGGACCGGATCGCCACGTCGTTCAACATCTTCATGAACGTCTGGACCGAGCCGGACGGCACGCTGCACATCGACCCGCCGTTGTCCGGTCCGGGCGCGCGGTTCCGGGTGCGGGCCGAGATGGATCTGCTGGTCGGGCTGACGGCCTGTTCGGCCGACAAGTCGAACGGCGGGCTCTGCAAGCCGATCGACTTCGAGGTGTTGCGCCGACCCGGAAACTGAACCGGACCGAACCCTCCTCGAGTTTGCACTACAGCTTGTAGTTGACCTACCCCCCGGGGTATCGTTGGGGAGCCAGAAAAACGGCCCTACCGAGGAGCCTCAATGAGGAGATTGGTCATCCTGGGCGGCGGCACGGCGGGCACCATGGTCGCGAACAAGCTGCGCGCCACAGAACCCCCGTCCGCCCTCGACATCACCGTCGTCGACCGGAACGACGAGCACCACTACCAACCCGGTTACCTGTTCATCCCGTTCGGGGACTACACCCGCAAGCAGGTGATCAAGTCGCGTCGGGCGTACCTGCGTCCGGGGATCAACCTCGTCCTGGGGGAGATCGACCGGGTGGACGCCGACGCCAAGCTCGTCCACCTCGCCGGCGGCCGCGAACTGCCGTACGACACGCTCATCATCGCCACTGGCGTCCAGCCCCGACCCGACCAGACGCCGGGGGCTGAGGGGGAGGGCGTCCACCACTTCTATGACCTCGAGGCGGCCGAACGGCTGCACGAGGCGCTGCGCATGTTCCCCGGCGGACGGCTCGTGGTTCACATCACCGACATGCCCATCAAGTGCCCGGTGGCCCCACTGGAGTTCACCTTCCTGGCGGACGCGTGGTTCCGCGAGCGCGGGTCGCGGAAGAAGGTCGAGATCGTCTACGTGACGCCGCTGGACGGCGCGTTCACCAAGCCGGTCGCGTCCCGCGAGCTGGGCGGCATGTTCGGGCAGCGAGACATCCACATGGAAACCGACTTCGCGGTGGAGAGCATCGACACCGACGCCCGGGAGCTCGTCTCCTACGACGAGCGGCGTATCCCCTACGACCTGCTCGTCTCGATCCCGCTGAACATGGGCCCGGACTACATCGCCCGGTCGGGCCTGGGCGACGAGATGAACCTCGTGCCCTGCGACCAGCACACGATGCAGTCCCTGCGTGACCCCGACATCTTCGTCCTGGGCGACGGCGGCACCCTGCAGACCTCGAAGGCCGGCTCGGTGGCCCACTTCGCCGTGGACATCTTCATGGAGAACTGGCCGCACTACCTGCGCGGCGAACCGCTGACGCACGAGTTCGACGGCCACGCGAACTGCTTCATCGAGACCGGGCACGGCAAGGGCATGCTGCTGGACTTCAACTACGGCACGCAGCCTTACACCGGCAGCTTCCCGCTGCCGGGCGTCGGACCGCTGGCCCTGCTCAAGGAGAACCGCGCCAACCACCTGGCGAAGCTGGCCTTCCGGGGCATTTACTGGGAGTTCCTCGTGAAGGGACGCCCGCTCCCCTTCACCGCCGACATGTACCTGATGGGCAAGAAGGTCGAGGACGGCGCGTCCGGCACCTCGACACCCGACCTGCTCAAGAGCCTGGTCGGCCTCGGCTCGCACTGACCCACCACCACCAAGGAGACACCATGCCCACCTGCCGCATCGGCGGGCGTCCGATCGACGTCAACGACGAGGGCTTCCTCACCGTCTACGACCAGTGGGACGACGAGCTCGCCCCCGTCCTGGCCGGGTACGCCGGCATCGACGAACTCACCGAGGAGCACTGGAAGGTCCTGCACTTCCTGCGCAGCGACTACCCCGCCCGCAAGGAGACCGCCACCCTGCGCCGCGTCGCTGTCGTCGGTGGCTTCAACATGAAGGAGCTGTTCCGGCTGTTCCCCGGGAAGCCCGCCAAGAAGATGAGCTACATCGCCGGGCTGCCCAAGCCCAAGGGCTGCGTCTAGGAGACCACCGTGACCGAAATCCTCGAAACCCCGATCATCCCCGACTTCGGGGACAGCAAGCCCGTCAAGGGCACGACCCGCGCCAAGGCGCGGGACGCCGACAACACCGAGTGCCCGGTCGACGGGCCCGAGGAGCAGGCCGCCCCCGCGGCGTCCGGCTACAGCGGGCCGCGGAAGATCGCCTTCATCGCGTCCAAGGGCAACCTCGACATGGCCTACCCGGCCCTGATCATGGCCAACGCCGCCCTCGGTGAGGGCATCGAGACCCACATCTTCTTCACCTTCTGGGGCTTCGACCTCGTCACCGAGCGGACCATGGATGACCTGAAGTTCACGATGGTGGGCAACACGGCGATGCACCTGCCGCAGGCACCCGGCCTGGCGCTGCCGCAGCTGGTGGGCATGCTCCCGGGCATGACGGGCATGGCCACGAAGATGATGAGGAAGCAGATGGACGACCTGGAGATCCCGGGCGTCCGCGAGTTCCTCGACATCATCGTGGCCTCCGGCGGCCACCTCTGGGGCTGCAAGCTGACGTTCGACATGAACGGACTGGCCGGCACCGACCTCTACGAAGGCATGGAGGGCATCATCAGCGCCACCGACTTCATCGAGTTGTGCGAAGGGGCGCAGGTCATCTTCGTCTGAGCGGGGCTCGTTCGGTGGGGGTCGCCCTGGCGGCCCCCACCGCGGCCGCTAGGCTGTCCGCACCCGAGGAAGGGAGCGATGGACGTGGACACGTGGCTGGTGGTCGTCATGGGGGTCACGCTCTTCGTGGCCGCGATGGTGGTGGTGTTCCTGGTGGCGCTCGCCACCCGGCGCAAGCGTCCGGACGCCTCGGCCGAGCCCGAGCGGGACGAGTGGGAGCAGGCGCTTCTGGCCAACACCCCGAGCACACCGTCGGTGCCGGGGTACCCGGCCGGACAAGTTCCCTCCGGACAGCCGCCCTCGTCCCATCCCGCCAATCCTGGCGACGAGGTGCTGAGCCGCGACGCGTTGCTGGATCGGGACCTCCACTTCGACCCCCGGAGGTGGGACGACCGACCGGATGGACAGGAGGGCACGGACATGGGGCTCATCGGCGGTGACAAGGGCTGATCCGCCGGGTGAACTTCGGCTTAACTCTTGAGGACCAGTGGGTCAGGGCTATCCGGACGACATCTTCGAGGGGTAGCTTGCGCCAGAGCCCACCGGACGCCGGTGGCCGGACCTCAGGAGACTCCCCATGCACCTCAGTACCCGCCTGCGTCGCGGGGTCGCCGTCCTCACGGCGACCGCCTGCGCTGCGGCCGGTGTCGCCGCTTTCGCCCCCACCGCGACGGCCGCCACGACCGACCTGATCATCTCTGAATACATCGAGGGCAGCAGCAACAACAAGGCCCTCGAGATCTACAACGGCACCGGCGCGGCCATCGACCTGTCGGCGTACACCCTGCGGGTGTACTTCAACGGTTCCGGCGCGGCCACCGTCAACCAAGCGCTGTCCGGCACCCTCGCGGCCGGCGACGTCTGGGTGTACGCGCACTCCTCCGCCCACGCGGACATCCTGGCCCAGGCAGACCGCACCACCACGGCCGGCCTGTGGAACGGCAATGACGCGATCACCCTCACCAAGGGCGCCAGCGCGACGGTGGTCGACTCGATCGGCCAGGTCGGTTCCGACCCGGGCACGGAGTGGGGCACAGGACTGCTCTCCACCGCCGACAACACGATCCGGCGCCTGGCGGGCGCCGCCCCGGACACCAACCCGGACGACGCCTACACCCTCACCGGCTGGGAGGGCTTCGCGACCGACACGTTCGGCGGTCTCGGCTGGCACTTGACCGAACCGGGCACTGAGCCGGAGCCGGAGCCCGAACCGACCGAGGCCACCATCGCCGAGATCCAGGGCACGGGGTCCGTGTCGCCACTGCGCGACTCGGAGGTCATCACCCAGGGCGTGGTGACCGCGGTGTACCCCGAGGGCGGCTTCCGCGGCGTGTACATCCAAACACCCGGCACGGGTGGCGAAGCCAAGAAGGACGGCGACGCGTCCGACGGCATCTTCGTCTTCTCCGACTACGCGGCGAGCAACCTCACCATCGGTGAGTGCATCGACGTCGAGGGCACGGTCACCGAGTTCTTCACTCTCACCGAGCTGACGGACGTCTGGGTGGAGAAGGCCACCGGTTGCGAGCCGGTCGAGGCAACCCCCCTGGAGACGCTGCCGGTGACCAACGCCGACAAGGAGCGCTACGAGGGCATGCTCGTGCACCCGCAGGGCACCTACACCATCACGAACAACTACCAGCTCAACCGCTTCGGCCAGCTCGGCCTCGCCGTCGGCGAGGAACCCCTGTACCAGGCCACCGAGGTCGTCGAGCCCGGCGCCGCGGCCACGGCCTACGAAGCAGCGAACCGTGCGAAGTACATCACCCTGGACGACGGCTCCTCCTGGGACTACACCAAGTTCGACGACGACATCCCGGCGGAGCACTCGAAGCTGCCGTATCTCTCGGCCACCACGCCGATGCGCACGGCATCGCAGGTCACCTTCACCCAGCCGGTGATCCTGGACTACCGCTTCCAGTGGAACTACCAGCCGGTCGGGCAGGTCGTCGGCCACGCCGACTCCGACATCCCGGTGGCGTCCGGGAACGACCGTGAGGCCGCGACTCCCGAGGTGGGCGGCAACATCACCCTGGGCGCGTTCAACGTGCTCAACTACTTCGACGACCTCGGCGAGGACGAGGCCGGCTGCGCCTACTTCCCCGATCGCGAGGGGACCCCGGTGGCCACTGACTTCTGCCAGGTGCGCGGGGCATTTACCTCCGAGGCGTTCGCCGACCAGAAGGAGAAGATCGTCGCCGCCATCAACACGATGGACGCCGACGTGCTGGCCCTGATGGAGATCGAGAACTCCGCCGCCATCACCTACAAGGAGGGCCAGCCCCGGGACAAGGCCCTTGCCGACCTCGTCGCCGGACTCAACGAGGCGGCTGGCCAGACGCGCTGGGCGTTCGCTCCCTCCCCGGTCGTGACCGGCCCGGGCGAGGACGTCATCCGGACGGCCTTCATCTACAACCCGCAGACCGTCCAATTGCTGGGCCCGTCGCTGATCGACATCGACGAGGCCTTCGCCAACGCCCGCTACCCGCTGGCCCAGAAGTTCAAGGCCACCAACACCGGCAAGCCCTTCGTGGCCATCGCCAACCACTTCAAGAGCAAGAGTTCCGGCGTCGACGACGGCACCGGCCAGGGCCAGGCCAACCCGTCGCGTGAGGCGCAGGCGCGCCAGCTGACCGCGTGGGCGTCCGAGATGTTCCCCGACGAGGCCGTGTTCCTGATGGGTGACTTCAACGCGTACAGCAAGGAGACCCCGGTCCAGATCATCGAGGACCACGGCTACGTGAACCTGGCCAAGGAGTACGAGCCGACATCGGCGTCCTACCAGTTCTCGGGCCGTCTCGGGTCGCTCGACCACGTGTTCGCCAACGAGGCCGCCCGGCGCCTGGTCACCGGCGCGGCGGTCTGGGACATCAACGGCGACGAGTCGATCGCGATGCAGTACAGCCGTCGCAACTACAACATCGTGGACTTCCACGCTGCCGACCCATACGCCAGCTCGGACCACGACCCCATCGTCGTCGGCCTGGACACCGGCAACCGGGGCAAGGCCAAGAACTAGCTCCCACACACGACAGGGGGCGGCGTCCGCGAGGACGCCGCCCCCTGTCGTGTGTGTGGATCAGGTGAGCGCGACGCCCCAGGCGCGCAGGGTGGGCAGCGCGTCGTAGCTGAAGACGAAGTCGGATGCGCCATCCTGCTTGAGCCAGTAGTAGGTGCCGTGGGTCGTCTCCAGGAAGAACGAGCCGGCGTACGCGTGCTCCTCGCGCGTGCCCTCGATGTAGCCCGCGGGGCCGCCGTGGCCGGCGCCGATGGCGTCCGGGTCGTCGGCCATGCCGACGGCGTCCGCGGGGACGCCCTCGGCGTCGGGGTCGGGCACCGTGCGTCGCATCCGGAACAGCAGATCCCACAGGCCGGACCGGTACTCGGTGCCGCCCGGCACGTCCAAGCTGTGCGGGAACCCGTTGTTGACACCCTGGAACCCGACCCGGACGACATCACCGTCGAGGTGGCCGCGTCGGGCACGGATCGTCACCACCAGCGTGCACTCCTGCCCGGGGCGTCCCTCGGGACCCTGGTCGAAGCTGCGGTCGCTGGCCCAGACCCCGTGGATCGTCATGGCCTGCCCACCCCGGGGGACCACCCGGTGACTCTGGTTCATGCTGGAAACCCTTCCGAGCGACGTGACCCCAGCTTAGGGGAACCCGCGTGGCCGGATCGGTCACAAGGCGACCCCGACACCGGGGTGGCCCCGCGTGGCCGTCCCGCCGACTCCGTGCGGCCGTGCGGGATGATGGAGGGGTGACTGCCACCCCGACCGCCCCGCGCGCGCCACGCCGCGCTCTGTGGGGGCCGGACGCCGCCACGGCGGCCTCGCTCGTCGTCGCGGTCGCCGTGGTGTGGACTGTCGCGAAGGCGCTGGCGGTCCTGGGCTGGGTGCTGGTCATCGGCGAGTACGGCGACACGTACTATTACCTGGCGACGGCCGAGGAGGCCTCGCGGACCGGCGGGGGAGTCGCCCGGGCCTTCCAGGAGTACCCGACGCCGGCCGGGCTCCTGCTGATGCTGCCCTACGAACTGGGTGCCACGCACCACGACAGCTACCGGAACGCGATCCTGGTGATGACGTCGGTGGCGGACGCCGCCTTCACGATCCTGTTGGGCCGCAGGGCCGGCCCGCTCGGCGTCCTGGCCTGGGTCCTGCTCGCAGGGGCCCTGGGGCAGGTGGCGCTGCTGCGCTTCGACATGCTTCCCGCCGTGGCGGCGGCAGCGGCGATCCTGCTCGCGATGGAGAACCGCCGGACCGCGGCGTCCGTGCTCGTGGCGGTGGGGACGGGGCTGAAGGTGTGGCCGATCGTGCTCGCCCCGCTGACGGTGCTGGGGCGCCGCGACGAGAGTCGGCGCCGCAGATGGGTCCCGCTGGCCGCGCTGGCGGGGACCGGGCTCGCCCTGGTCGCGCTCAGCCTCGTGACGGGGGGCTGGAGCAGGCTGCTGACCCCCGTGGGCTACCAACGTGATCGCGGGCTCCAGATCGAGGCCGTGCCAGCGACCGTCCCGATGCACGAGTGGGCCGCGGACACGGCGTCCCGCATCTGGTTCTCCCCGTTCAAGGCCTTCGAGGTGATCGGCCCAAGCGTCCCGGCGTGGCTGGCGGTCGCCCAGGCCGCCACGGTGGTGGGTGCGCTGGCCTGC
Organism: Propioniciclava sp. LT432; assembly: GCF_059515965.1. Lineage (NCBI taxonomy): Bacteria > Bacillati > Actinomycetota > Actinomycetes > Propionibacteriales > Propionibacteriaceae > Propioniciclava > Propioniciclava sp. LT432. The sequence continues at coordinate 16,050 of NZ_JCAKNE010000036.1, forward strand.
CTGGCGTTGCTGGTGTGGTGGTACCTCCGGGGCGCCCACCCCGCGTCCATCGCCTGGATCGCCCTCGTCCTGGTCGGGACGTTCATCGTCACCTCGCGGGCCTTGTCACCGCAGTACCTCCTGTGGCTGGCCGCGCCGACCGCGGTCCTGGTCGGCCTTGCCCTGCGGGGTGGTCCGGACGCCCCGCCCGCGGCCCCGGCGCTCCTCACCTTTGCGCTGGTCCTGATGCTGTGCGTCCTGACGACGGCGGTGTACCCCGTGTACTACGGCGGCATCACGACGCGGGGCGAGTTCACCGAGAGAGCCTTGGCGTTCCTGACCGCACGCAACATCGGCCTGCTCGTCCTCGTGGCGTGGTCGGCGGCGTGCGCGCTGTGGACGTCCATGGCGACTCACGGCAACCCCGCTCGCTCCGTGGAAGGACGCCGGTAGGGTGGCGTCCAGACCTACCGGAACCCAATGAAGGAGCCACCAGCATGTGGAAGCTGACCGGATTCGCCGACGAAATCTCCCGCGACCTCGATGAGCAGATCGACCTGTTCACGAAGCTCGGCATCAAGCACGTGGAGCTTCGCAGTGTGTGGGGCACGAAGGTCCTGGACCTGACCCAGGAGCAGTTGGACGAGGCCAAGGCCAAGCTGGACGCCGCGGGCATCTCCGTGAGCTCCGTCGGCTCCGACATCGGCAAGATCCAGATCACCGACCCGTTCGAGGACCACCTCAAGCGCGCCGCCCACGCCGTGGAGGTCGCGAAGTTCTTCGGAACGGGCAACATCCGCATGTTCAGCTTCTTCATCCCCGAGGGCGAGGACCCGGCGCAGTACCGCGACGAGGTCATGGACCGCACCCGCGCGTTCGTCCGCCTCGCCGAGGCCGGCGGCATCACGATGCTGCACGAGAACGAGAAGGACATCTACGGCGACGTCCCCGAGCGTGTCGTCGACCTCGTCACCACCATGGATTCGGCGCACTACCGCGCGATCTTCGACCCGGCCAACTACGTGCAGTGCGGCCTCAAGCCCGTCGACGAGGCGTACCCGCTGGTCAAGGAGTACACCGACTACATCCACATCAAGGACGCCTCGGCGACCGAGCTCGACAACCACGGCCTCAACCGGGTCCTGCCCGCCGGCGAGGGCGACGGCCAGGTGCGCGAGCTCGTCGCGGCCCTCAAGGCGGACGGCTACGACGGCTTCTTCTCCATCGAGCCGCACCTGGGTGACTTCGACGCCTTCGGCGGCCTGTGCGGCCCCGACCTGTGGACCACGGCGTACGACGCCCTCACGGGGATCTTCAAGGAGCAGGGAATCGCATGGGAGTGACCCGCGCCGCCATCGTCGGCTGGGGTGACGTCGCGATCATCCACCACGAGGCGATCGCCGCCATCGACGGCGTCGATCTGGTCGGCATCGTCGACACGGACGCCGACCGCCGCGAGCTGGCGACCGCCATGGCGGGCGTCCCCGCCTTCGCCACGATCGACGAGCTGGTGGACGCCGTCGCCCCCGAGGTCGTCCACGTGACCACGCCCCACCACCAGCACGTCGGACCGACCCTCGAGGCCCTCGGTCGCGGCGTCCACGTGATCCAGGAGAAGCCGCTCGCGGCGTCCATCGACGACGGCCAGCGGCTGGTCGACTGGGCGGCGGCACCCGCGCCGGACGGGGCACCCAAGCCCAAGATCGGCATCTGCTTCCAGAACCGCTACAACGTCTCCAGCCAGGAGCTCCGACGCCTGCTGGATTCGGGCGAGCTCGGTGCGGTCCGCGGCGCGTACGCGTCCGTCGTCTGGACGCGCACCGCCGACTACTACCGGACCAAGCCGTGGCGCGGCTCGAGGGAGCTGTCGGGCGGAGGGCTGCTGATCAACCAGGCGATCCACACGCTCGACCTGGTCCAGTGGTTCATGGGCGACGTCGTCGACATCGACGGCCATGTCGCGACGAACAAGTTCGGCGACGTCATCGAGGTCGAGGACACCGCCGAGATGCTGCTGACGCACGAATCGGGGCGCACGACCTCGTTCTACGCGACCCTGACCGCGCCGCAGCACCGTCCGGTGGAGTTCGAACTCGACTGCGAGAACGCCTACGTCTCCCTGCGCAACGGACTGACCGTCACGTGGAAGGACGGCCGCGTCGACCGGTACGAGGAGCGCAAGGCCCCCTCGGGCGGACGCTCCTACTGGGGCGTCTCGCACGAGCTCCTGATCAGGGACTTCTACGCCAAGGTCGACGACCCGGAGCCGTTCTGGATCAGCCCGGCCGAGGCGATGAAGTCGCTGCGGATCCTCAAGAAGACCTACGAGGTCTCTGGGTTCTGATCGCGGGCGTCAGTGGCCGACGGTGAAGCGCCGGTTCACGTGGTTGCGCTGCTCGATCTCGTCGACGTAGGCGCGCGCGAGGTCGACTCCGGAGATCTCGCTGGAGCCGTCCTCCTTCGTGACGAGGACATCGCCGCCGGTGCGGTAGGCGCCGGTGTCCTCGCCCGGGGCGAACGAGCCGTAGAGGCCCGCGGGGGAGACGTAGAACCAGTCCAGACCCTCGCTGGCGCGCAGGGCGTCCAGGACGTCGGCGTGGGCGATGGCCTCCGGCTTCCAGTCGGGGAGGAACGCAGGCGTGTCGAGCAGGCGCGGGCCGCCCTCGGCCACCAGCGACGACCCGGCCCCACCGACGAAGGAGAGGCGCGCGCGGTGGGTCTTGGCGGCCTGCACCAGCGCGGGCACGAACTGCAGCAGCGGCTCGCGCTCCGGGTCGACCGCGTGGACCGCCACGACCAGGTCGTCGGCGTCCTTCGCGGCCTCCTCGACGACCGTGGGGTCGGTCAGCGACCCCGTGCGGTACTGGACGCCGGCGTCCGGCTCGGTCGGGATGTTGCGCGAGTACGAGATGACCTCGTGGCCACGGCTGACCGCCTCGCGGGCGATGTTGCCGCCCGAGTAGCCGGTGCCGCCAAAGATGACGATGCGGGACATGGAACCTCCGGAGAGTGATTGAACTGTCAATCTCCCAACGCCGGTGGGCCGGGCTGCATTCCCGCCCTACTGCATGCCCTGGGCAACCGCCGCGTCCAGGGCGTCCAGTTCGGCAGCCGGGCCGGACGCCGTGGGCCGCGGCCCGCGCCCCCACAGCCAGCGCATCAGCTGCTCGGCCGTGCCCTCGACGGCTGCGGACGCCTCGCCTTCGGTCAGGCGCGCGCCGGGCACGTCGTACGACTTGCCCGACTGGCCCACGCCCTGCCAGCGCCCGGGCTGGACGACCCAGCGGTCGCCGGTGTCGGACGCCCGCAGGTCGACCGGCCCGCTCGACGCCACGAACTCGAAGCCCGGCAGGGTGCCCCACCAGGCCCACATCACCTCGAAGGCGTGCCGGACCCCGTCGGCAGCCAACTCGGGGTCGATCACGGCCGAGGGCAAGCCGGCGGCCAGCTCGGCGTCCACCCGGTGCATGGTCGCCTCGTGGGCCTGCATGCGCCGGATGGAGCCGACCGTCTTCGCGGTGTCGAGCCAGAACCAGGCCGGCTCGTCGTCGTCGCGGCCGAGGAACTCAGTCAGCAGGTCACCGGTGGTCTCGTCGAAGAGCTCGAGGGTGGCCTCCAGGGTCTCGGGTCGGGCGGGCTTGCCCGCCTCGACGGCCTCCGCCTCCTCATCGGTCTGCGCCTCGCACTCCAGGATGCCCGCCCAGTGCGCGTGCACCTCCGTGAGGTGCCAGGCGAGGTCGGCGACCGTCCAGTCGGGGCAGGTGGGGACGGGGGCGTCCGGCGCCGCAGCGCGGATCGCCTCGACGAAGCGGTCGGACTCGGCGGTGATGGTGGCCTCGTGATCGATCATGGATCCTTCCTATCAGGGGCCTCCGACACTCGGAAGAGCGCCCCGAGGGCAAGGTTTGGCAACTCTTCGAGTTCCACCGCGTCCGCCGGGCGGCCCACCTAGTCTGAAGCCACCACCACCTGTTCGAACGATGCGAAGGAGCGATCAATGGCGGAGGACAAGGTCCGGCTGGGCATCATCGGCCTCGGCGCCGAGGGCGGCATGTACGCCAAGTTCATCGACGGGGGCATGGTTCCCAACATGACCATCGGTGCCATCTGCGACATCCTGCCCGAGAAGAAGGAGCAGGCCGACGAGTACGGCGTCCCCTTCTACACCGACTACAAGGAGATGATCGCCTCCGGCAACGTGGACTCCGTCGTCACCACGGTTCCCCACTACCTGCACCCCGAGATGGGCATCTACGCCCTCGACCACGGCATGCACACCCTGCTGGAGAAGCCGGTCGGCGTGTACACCAAGCAGGCGCGCGAGGTCATCGAGTTCGCCGAGACCAAGCCCGAACTCAAGTTCGGCGTGTTCTTCAACCAGCGCACCAACCCGCTGTACAAGGACCTCAAGGCCATCATGGATTCGGGCGAGCTGGGCAAGCTCCGCCACACCTCGTGGATCATCACCACGTGGTGGCGTCCGCAGCCCTACTACGCCCAGTCCGAGTGGCGCGCCACGTGGGGCGGCGAGGGCGGCGGCGTCCTGGTCAACCAGGCCCCCCACCAGCTCGACCTGTGGCAGTGGATCTGCGGCGTGCCGAAGAGCGTGTTCGCCAAGTGCCAGTACGGCTTCCGCCGTGACATCGCGGTCGAGGACGAGGTGAACGCGCTCGTCGAGTTCGCCGACGGCGCCACCGGCGCCTTCATCACCTGCACGCACGACCTCCCGGGCACCGACCGCCTCGAGATCCTGTGCGACAAGGGCAAGATCGTGGTGGACAACTCCAACAAGGTGACGATCACGCGCCTCAAGGACGACGAGCAGGTCATGAGCCGGAACATGGACATGAACGCCGTCGCCGCGCTGTTCACCGGCAAGCTCGACCGCGCCGAGCTGATGACCGAGGAGACCAAGGAGTACGGCTCGGTCTGGGGCCAGCAGCACTCCGACGTCATGAAGAACTTCGCCGCCCAGATCCTCGAGGGCGCCGAGCCGCTCGCCCCCGGTGCCGACGGCATCCACGGCGTCCGGCTGGCCAACGCGATCCACCTGTCCAGCTGGACCGGCAAGGAGGTCTCGATCGAGGACTTCGACGAGGAGACCTACATGGCGGAGCTGAACAAGCGCATCGAGGCCGAGGGCAAGTTCCCGACCCGCAGCTGACACTCGCGAGGGGCCGGCGGCCGGAACCGGTCGCCGGCCCTCCGTACATCACCACGCAAACCAAGCGAACCCACGAAGGAAGTTGGAACCATGGCCGTTCTCGGCGTTCAAATGATGATGCTCAAGGACCAGGTGGCCGAGCAGGGCATGTACCCCGTGCTCGAGCGCGTGGCCTCGATGGACCTCCACGCGGTCGAGACCTCGCAGATCCCGATGACCGAGGAGAACACCGCCGCCCTCGAGCGCGGCACCAAGGAACTCGGGATCGAGGTGGGCGCGCTGTCCGTCGCGCTCAAGCCGGGTCCGACCTCCACGGGTGACAACCTCGAGGAGCACTTCGACAAGATCGTCGCCGACTGCAAGCGCCTCGGCACCCGCTTCGTCCGCATCGGCATGATGCCGTTCACCGCCATGGTCTCCAAGGAGGCCTGTGAGGCCTGGGCGGCCGAGTGTGAGCCGTGGGCCCAGAAGCTGGCCGCCGAGGGCATCACGCTGTGCTACCACAACCACCACGTCGACCTCGCCCAGTTCGACGGCGAGCGGATCTTCGACATCGTGCGCCGCGTGGCGCCATCGATGAACTTCGAGGTCGACCTGCACTGGGTGCAGCGCGGCGGCATGGCCCCGCTCGACATGCTGGAGGCGTATGCCGGCGTGTGCAAGCTGATCCACGTGAAGGACTTCCGCGTGGTTCCGGTCGCCCAGGAGGCCGTGGACAAGATGATGAGCGGCGACTTCGCCGGTGGGTTCCAGGGCTTCCTGAACATCGCGCAGTTCGCCGAGGTGGGCCAGGGCAACATGAACTGGCCCAAACTCCTGCCCGCCGCCGAGGCCGCCGGTGCCGAGTACTTCTTCATCGAGCAGGACGACACCTACGGTCGTGACCCGTTCGACTGCATCGCTGACTCCCGCGAGTACCTGAAGTCGATCGGCTACTGACCCCCTCCTCGCCGAGGGCTCGGGTTCCGACTGCCGAGGGCTCCGGTTCCGGCCGCCGAGGGCCCGCCTCCCCATCGGAGGCGGGCCCTCGGCGCACCCAACCCGAGCCCTCGGCGCACCCAACCCGAGCCCTCGGCGCACCCAACCCGAGCCCTCGGCGCACCCAACCCGAGCCCTCGGCGCACCCAACCCGAGCCCTCGGCGCACCCAACCCGAGCCCTCGGCGCACGGGGCTTGTGATTAGTAGTCGCTTCAACTACATTCGGTGCATGTCCAAGCGTCGCGTCGTCATCATCGGATCGGGCTTCGGCGGATTGTTCGCCGCGAAGGCGCTGCGCGGCGCGGACGTGGAGGTGACCGTCGTCTCCAAGACGAGCCACCACCTGTTCCAGCCGCTGCTGTACCAGGTGGCCACCGGCATCCTGTCGGAGGGGTCCATCGCGCCGTCGACGCGCGAGATCCTGCGGCACCAGCGCCACACCAAGGTCGTCACCGGGTTGGTGACGAGCATCGATGCCCAGGCGAGGACGGTCACCCACCGTTTCCACGACGCCGAGACCGTGACACCCTACGACGACCTCATTGTCGCCGCGGGCGCCGGCCAGAGCTACTTCGGCAACGACCACTTCGCGACCTTCGCGCCCGGCATGAAGTCCATCGACGACGCGCTCGAACTGCGCGCGCGCATCTTCTGGGCCTTCGAGGCGGCCGAGACCGAGCGTGACCCGGCCGTCCGCGAGAAGCTCCTCACCTTCGTCGTTGTCGGCGCCGGCCCCACCGGCGTCGAAATGGCCGGACAGATCGCCGAGTTGGCCCAAGCCACCCTGCGCGGCCAGTTCCGCACCTACGACCCGAGCCGGGCGCGCGTGATCCTGGTCGACGGCGCCGACCAGGTGCTCCCTCCCTTCGGGCCGCGCCTGGGTCGCAAGACGAAGCGCTCACTCGAGCGGTCGGGTGTCGAGGTCGTCCTCGACAGCATCGTCACCGCGGTGGACGCCGACGCCGTCACCTGGCGCGACAAGGCCGGGAACAGCACGACGGTGGCGTCCGCAGCCAAGGTGTGGGCCGCGGGCGTCCGGGGGAGTGAGTTGGGCCAGGTCTTGGCCGACCAGACCGGCGTGGGGCTCGACCGTGCCGGACGTGTCCTCGTCGACGAGCACCTCGCGATCCCGGGCCATCCCGAGATCACCGTCATCGGTGACCTCGCTTTCGTCTCGGGCGTGCCGGGTGTGGCGCAGGGGGCGATCCAGGGGGCGAAGTACGTCGCCCGACGCATCGCGGACGCCGCAGCCGGCCGTCCGGTCGACCCGAAGCCCTTCAGCTACTTCGACAAGGGCTCCATGGCGACGATCTCCAAGTACTCCGCAGTCGTGAAGGTGGGGCGCATCGAGCTGACGGGTTTCATCGCGTGGGTGGCGTGGCTCTTCCTGCACCTGCTCTACATCGCGGGATTCAAGTCCCGCGTGACCACGTTGCTCCACTGGGCGATCAGCTTCCTCGGCACGGGCCGCACCGAGCGCGTCACCACGAACCAGCAGCTGGTCGGACGCCTCGCGCTCGAGTCGCTGGGCCAGCGCGTGACCGGACGGCTGCTGCGGGGTGAGCGCACCGTTCGCGGCGAGGGACCCCGGCGGGTCGCATGACCCGACTGCGAGTGGCGTACGTGCCCGGCGTCACGCTCACCAAATGGCGCCGGACGTGGGCCGAGCGGTTTCCGGACACCCCCCTCGACGTCCACGAGGTCAGCGAGGCCGACCAGCGGCGCGTGCTGGACCAGGGGCTCGCCGACTTCTGCTTCGTGCGCCTCCCGGTGGACACCGACGGGCTGCACCTGATCCGCCTCTACGAGGAGCAGCCGGTGGCGTGGGTGTCGAAGGACCACCCGATCTCGCTCTACGACGAGGTGACGTCGGCCGACCTGGCCGACGAGGACGTGCGCACGGAAGTCACCGAGGAGTCCCTCGACATGGCGGCGGGCGGCGGCATCGTCCTGCGCGTCCCGCTCTCGGTGGCGCGGACGCACAACCGGCGGAACCTCGTCCACCGCCCCGTCACGGACGCCCCGACGACCGCGGTCGGCCTCGCCTGGCTGCGGGATCGCGACGAGCCACTGCTGCAGGAGTTCGTGGGAGTGGTCCGCGGCCGATCCGCGACGAGTTCGCGGACCGCCCGGGAACGCGGAGCGCGGCAGCGCTCCTGACTCAGACCTGCTCGAGCATCGCGGTGACGCGGCTCTCCAGGTTGAGCACCACCTCCGGGAGGAGGGTCGGGTCCCCCACGTACTCGCCACCCTCCTGCGTGAGGACGACGTAGCTGCCCTTGCGGGCGATGTACTCGACCCCGGCGCCGGGGCCCTCGACCCAGGTGTCATCCGCCTTGTACTGCGACCACGTGCTGGTGGAGAGCCCCTGCTCACCGAACCCGGTCAGCGGGCGGGTCGTCTGCACCGTTCGCCAGCCGTCCTCGTCCGGGCCCTCGCTGACGCAGGAGGCCAGCGCCGCGCTCAATTCGGTCATGAACGCCGCGGCCGCGGCGTCGTCGGCGAACACGAACACGCCGTTCGTGACCGAGAACTCGGGGCTGATGGATTCCTTGACCCGGGAGGCCGTGATGCCGGCCGCCGACGCCAGGGTCAGCACCTTGTCGGGGCAGGAGGCGCGCCACACGGTGGTGGTGAAGGCGGTCGTCTCCGGGTCGGCGGGCCGGTCCTCGTCCGGCAGCTGGAAGCCCTCAGGGACGGTCCCGATGTCACCCCGGATGTCCGACGGTGCCGCGGTTTCCTGGGGCGGGGGCGGACTCTTCCGCGGCGGTGCGCTGGGCTTGGTGGTCAAACCCGTCGTGGCCGGCGAGGGCTTGACGCTCGGGGTGACGCTGGCGGTCGGGAGCGGGCTCGCCGTGGGCAGCGGAGTGGCGCTGGGGGTGGCGCTCCCCGCGTCCGCCGAGCAGGCGGACAGGACGAGGACCGCCGCCACGGCGGATGCGAGGGCTGCGTGCTTCATCGAGGGGCCTTTCATCGGGATCGGTCCCCAGTCTGGCACCCTGCGGCGGGTGGACGCGCCCGCAACCAGCAGGTGTCCACCCCGGCCGTCAGGCGCCCCGGCCGGTCGGGGCGTTCTCGCGTGTCAACCCAGGATCCGCCTGCACCACGTCACCCAGCGCCTCGTCGATCGCGGCCAGGACGTGGGCGTCCAGCACCACGCCGGAGGCGGCGACGTTCTCGGCCACCTGCTCCGGGCGGGAGGCCCCGATGATCGCGCCCGCGACGTTCGGGTTCTGCAGGACCCACGCGACCGCGAGCTGCGCCATCGACAACCCGAGGCCGTCCGCGATGGGACGCAGCGCCTGGACCCGCTCCAGGACCCGATCGTCCATGAAGCGCTTGATCGTGCTCGCCCCGCCCTTGGCGTCCGTGGCGCGGGACCCGTCGGGGACCGGCTGCCCGGGGACGTACTTGCCCGTCAGGACGCCCTGCGCCACCGGCGACCACACGATCTGGCTGACGCCGAGCTCGGTGCACGTCGGGACGACCTCGGGCTCGATGACGCGCCACAGCATCGAGTACTGCGGCTGCGACGAGATGAGCTGGACGCCGAGGTCGCGGGCCAGCGCGTGGCCCGCCCGGATCTGGTCGGCGGTCCACTCGCTCACGCCGATGTAGAGAGCCTTGCCCTGGCGGACGACGTCGGCGAACGCCTGCATCGTCTCCTCCAGCGGGGTGTCGTGGTCGTAGCGGTGGGCCTGGTAGAGGTCGACGTAGTCGGTGCCGAGCCGCTTCAGCGATCCGTTGATCGACTCGAGGATGTGCTTGCGGGACAGCCCGGTGTCGTTCGGCCCCTTGGGACCCGTGGGCCAGTAGACCTTCGTGAAGATCTCCAGGCTCTCGCGGCGCTGGCCGGCGAGCGCCTCGCCGAGCACGCTCTCGGCCACGGTGTTGGCGTAGACGTCGGCGGTGTCGAAGCTGGTGATGCCGGCGTCCAGGGCTGCTCGGACGCACGCCTTCGCCGTGTCGTTCTCGACCTGCGAGCCATGGGTCAGCCAGTTGCCGTAGATGATCTCGGAGATCTTCAGGCCCGACCGGCCCAGGTGGCGGAACTTCATGGCGAATCCCTTTCGAAACGGATGGTTGCCACATCCTGTCACGATGCATCGGCCGGAGGCATTGCCTCAGCCGCATCGCGCGAACTATCGTCGTCTGACAAGGGACGCCGCCATCCTGGCTCTTCCGGAAAGGACGACCTCCATGAAGAAGATGCTGGCTGTCGCGCTGGCCACAGGGCTGGCCACCACTGCCATCCTGTACCAGACCGCCGTCGCCGACTCCCACCCTGCCGACAAGGTGTTCGTCTGCAAGTACGTCGGCACCCCCGGCGACGACGAGAGGCTCCAGACGGGGAACAACCCGATCTCGGTGTCCGTCAACGCCATCCCGCTGGATCCGGTGAAGATCGGCAGTCTCTTCGCCGACGCGCAGGGCCGTTCGCTGGTGATCGCCTGGGACTACAGCAACGGCGGTGGACAGGAAGGGGAGCCTGAACCCGTCTGCCCGTTGAGTGTGACGCCGACCCCCACCCCGACGCCGACACCCACCGCGACGCCGACGCCGACGCCCACGCCGTCCATGACGACGTCCCCGACGCCCAAGCCGAGCGAGAAGCCAGGCAAGCCGACGACGACCGCGAAGCCGACTTCCACCGCGACGTCCGCGACGTCCACGACGCCGCGCGGTGTCCCGGCCAAGACCGGCGGTGAGTCCGACTACACCGGCCTCGCCGTGCTGGGTGGCCTCGGTGCGATCGGCGCGCTGGTCTCCGCGGGAGCGCTCGCTGCGTCGCGCCGCCGTCACTGACCGGTGCCCTTTCCGAACCACGGACGGCCGGCGGCGATCGCGGGATTGTTCCTGTCGATCGGCGCCGTCGTCGTGGCCCTGGTTGCCTGGTGGCCGACACCCGCCCCTGACCCGGGACCGTCCGTTCCCGTCGGCCCGGTGACGTCCGCCGGGACGCCGGCGGCACCCGCGGCGTCCGCCCCATCGGACGTGCCCACACCGTCCGCGACGGCGGCACCCGTCGAGCCGGCCCCCCCGGTCGCCACCCGGGTCACAAGGGTGGAACTGCCCGCGGTGGGCTACTCGTCCGACGTCGGCACGATGGCCATCGGCGACTCGGGGGTGATCGACCCGCCCGACTTCGTCCGCACGTGGTGGATCGAGGACCGGGGCGTCGTGCCCGGTTCGCGCGCCACCGACACGTCCTATGTGGCGTGCCACACGGACGCCGCGCGTCCCGTCGCCGCGGTGCCCTGCAACGGGATCAAGCTGGAGGCCGTTCCGCTGGGGAGCAAGATCCTGGTGGAGACGGACGTCGAGAAGCTCAGCTACACGATCACCCAGGCGCGCAAGGTGCCCCGCGACGAGTTCGCGCACGACCCCGAGGTCTGGGACGTCAACCCGGGACGTCTCGTCTGGGTCAGCTGTTACCTCAGCGGGGGCAGGCGCACCGACTTCAACATCGTGTTCATCGCCGAACTCGACTCGAACACCCCTTCCTGACGTCAGGGGCCGTTCCTGACGTCAGGAACGGGGCAGCACCCGCGTGAAGCCGTGCGTGTCGTAGAAGCGGATCGCCGGCGCCCGGTGCTCCTCGACGAAGACCTGCAGTTCGTCCACGGATGCCTCGTCGAACAGCGCCCGGACGGCCGCCGCGAGCAGGGCGCTGCCGTCCCCCACGCCGCGCGCATCCGGTGTGGCCGCCATGTAGTCCAGGTGCGCCGCGCCGTCGATCGTGAGGTGCGCGGACGCATACCCGATCGGGACGCTCTCGCGTTCGACGACGAAGGTGAGCCGGTTCTCGTCCTCGACCAGGTGCCGGGAGGTGGCGTATGTGGCGGGGAAGTCGGCGGAGTGCAGGGCGTCCAACAGGGTCAGGTCAGCGGGGCCGGCGCGGCGGGCCCGCGTGGTGTCCGACGTCTCCAGCCACTGCGCCGCCGTGGAGCGCGTGAGCGAGTAGGTGCGGGGTGGCGGGTGCGTCACACGGGACTCCTTCGTCGTTCGGGCACACGCTAGGGCGCCTCCGCGCCCGCTGACAACAGGTCGACGGGAGTTGGACGGCTCCGGGCATGATGGTGTCGTGCGCTCACACAACCTTCCCGGCCTCGACCTGCCCCGTACCCCGCCGCTCGTGCTGCGGGGGCAGCGCTTCGACGCAGGGCGTCCGGCCATCATGGCGATTGTGAACCGGACGCGGGACTCCTTCTGGGTGACGGCCGGGCCGGACGCCCTGGAGCCGGCCCTGAACGCCCTCGCGGCGGCGGTGGAGGCGGGCGCCGACATCGTGGACGTCGGGGGCGTGCGGGCCGGCCAGGAGGGGGAGTGGGTGGACGCCGCGGCCGAGATCGACCGTGTGCGGCCGTTCCTCGCCGCCGCGCGGGAGCGTTTCCCCGACCTGCCGTTGAGCTTGGACACGTGGCGCTCCGAGGTGCTCCAGGCCTGCGCGGACATCGGGATCGACCTCGTCAACGACACGTGGGCGGGCGCGGACCCGGACCTCGTCCACGGTGCCGCCGAACTCGGCGCCGGGTACGTCGTGTCGCACACCGGCGGGCTGCCGCCGCGCACCGACCCGGTCGACGTGTCCTACGGGGACGACCCCGACGACGTGGTCCGGTCGGTCCTGCGGGGGCTGGGTGAGGGGGCACGGCGGGCCGTGGACGCCGGCGTGCGGCCCGACGGCGTCCTCGTCGATCCGACCCTGGACTTCGGGAAGACCACCCGCAACTCGCTGCGTGTCCTGCGGGCCACGGCGTCCGTGGCGGCGCTCGGGTACCCCGTGCTGCAGGCGATCTCCCGCAAGGACTTCGTGGGGGAGACGCTCGACCTGCCCGCGGACGAGCGGCTCGAGGGGTCGCTGGCGGCGACCGCGGTGGCCGCCTGGCTCGGGGCGACGGTGTTCCGGACCCATGACGTCCGGGCCACGAGGCGGGCGGTCGACATGGTGGCGTCCATCCGCGGCGACCGGCCCCCGGCGAAGGCCGTCCGGGGCGAGCGCCGGGAGCCGTGATGCAGTTCGAGAGCTGGATCGACCGGCAGGTCCGCGAGGCGATGGAGCGGGGCGCCTTCGACAACCTGCCCGGCGCGGGCAAGCCCTTGGAGCTCGACACGTCCGAGGACTGGTGGATCAAGGCCAAGATGAAGGCCGAGAACCTCGAGGCGGTCCTGCCGGGGCCGCTCGCCCTGCGCAAGGAGGTCGCCGGCATCCAGGACGCCGTCGCCGACTGCCGGACCGAGGCCGAGGTGCGGGAACGCTGCGAGGCCCTCAACGAGCGCGTCCGGGACCACTACCGCCGACCCGACACCGGGCCGCGCATCGTCGTCCGCCTGGTCGACACGGACGCCGTGGTCGAGGCCTGGCGGAGGAATTAGTCGGTACGACCACAGTCGTACGCGGCGGCTGGGATCGGGGACCACGGTGCGAGGCAACGGCGCGACAATCCGCTGGGCCCGACCTACCGTGGAAGAAGCATGAGCAACACGACCCTTCCCCCCGCCCGCCCCGACGCCCCCGAAACCAGGTCAGAGACCGAGCCCGAGACCGTCGTCGCCGATCGCCCGTCCCTGTCGCTGTCGATGACGGCGGTCGTCGCGGGGTCGTTGGCGGCCGTGACGTCGGCCCTGGTGGGGTCGCACCTCGGGACGGCCGGCACCCTCACCGGTGCGGCGGTCGGTTCCGCCATCGGCGCGGTGGCGACCGCGCTCTACACGTTCGGCCTCGAGCGGACGAGGCACGCCCTGCAGTTCAGGGCCCCTCGCCCCCGCGTCCTGCCCCCGCGCCGCACCCTGGTGATCGGGGTCGTGGTCGCGGCAGCGCTCGCCTTCGCGGTGGCCCTCGGCGCGATCACGGGGCTGGAGCAGGCGATCGGGACGTCCTTGGCCGGGAAGCCGGGCACCACGGTCAGCCAGGCGGTCCAGGGCCGCAAGGTCCCGGTCGACCCGGTGGCGGTGTCGGCCCCCGAGGCCTCGTCCACCCCGACCGCCGCCGCGCAGCCCAGCGCCACGCCCACCCCGGAGGCCACGCTCGAGCCCACACCCGCGGCGTCCCCCGCTGTTCCGGTGACCGAGCCCACGGCCGCGCCCGAACCCGCTCCCACGCGGACGAGCGCGCCGACTCCCTCGGCTCCCGCCACGGGGAGTTCCGCCGCCCCGGGGGACACCGGCGGGGTCAGTCAGCGTTGATCAGGTAGACGGACGCCCGGTCGACGTAGTCGTGCATGAGGAGGGCGTGCTCCTCCCCGAGGTCGGCCCCCTCGATCGCCCCGTGCATGCAGGCCGCCCACTTGCGCGCGACGTCCTCGGTGATCTTGTACGGCATGTGACGCATCTTGAGCATGGGCGCACCGCGGGTGCGGGAGTACGTCATGGGACCGCCCCAGTACTGCTCGAAGAAGAGCAACAGCCGGGTCTCCGCGCCGTCCCAGTCGTCGGCCGGGTACAGGACGGCCACGTCCGGCTCGTCCCTGACCGCCTCGAAGAACCGGTGAATGAGCGCGCGGAACGTGTCATGCCCTCCGACTCGATCGAAGAGCGTCGCCTCGACCTCGGCGGCGGGATCACTGGCTGACACGTCCCACATTCTGACCCCGCGGCCACGACCGCGAGCCGTTTTCCTCGAAGTGGTGAGAAATCCCCCGCACCCCGGCGGACTACGATCGCGTCCGTGAGCACCGACACCGCACCCGTCCGCACCCCCAGGAGCCGCAGGGTCGTCGACGTCGTCCTGGCCCTGCTCGCGCACGCGGCCGTCGGCGCCAGCTGGGTGTTGGTCGCGGCGTCCGTGATGGGGTCGCTGGACGTGCTGCGCCGCATGCTCATGAACTCCGAGTTCGCCTGGGACACCGGCCGCCTGCCCCAGCCGTGGGCCATCCCCCTCGGGCTCGCTGCCGCGTGGGTCAGCCACCGCTTCTTCGCGTGGTCGATGCGCCGGGCGGGCAACGGACGCGCTGCGTGGGACGCGCGCGTCGTCGCGTGGTGCGGTGCCCTGCTGGGCGTCCTGCTGGGCGCCTACCTCTGGACGCCCGCACTCCAGGTGGGCGCCCAGGTGGGCCCGGCTGCGGGCCAGTCGGAGCCCTGGGGCGTCCTGGGGTGGGCGGCCCACTACTCCCGCCTCGTGGTGCCCGCCCTCGTGGGGGCCTGGACTCTGCTCCTCCTGCTGTTCTCGAAGCATTCACCTGTCGTTGTGATGGTGAAAATCTCGGTGCGCTGGGTCCGTGGACGTCGGCGTCCATCCGTGACAGCCTGACCCGAGGTGTCCCCTTCCGGACGCCGTGCGTTCACCTCGGCCTGCTTTGCTGGCCGGGAGGTCGTCCAGGTTGGGACGACGACAGACCATCGGAGGACATGACCCATGACTGTACGCAAGCGTGCGGGCGCCGCGATCGCCACCCTGGCGCTCGTCGCGACGGCCGGACTCGCCACGGCCGCTGAGGCGGCACCGAAGAAGGACATTCCAAACCCCAGCGCCAACATGTCGCTGCAGATTCTGTCCTTCAACGACTTCCACGGACACTTGGAGGCCACGGATGGGCCCCTGTCCAAGACCCAGGACCCGACCCAGACCCCCGTGGGTGGTGCTGAGTACCTCGCCGCCACCCTGGACGAACTGCGCCAGGGCAAGAAGAACACCCTGACCGTGGCTGCGGGCGACCTGATCGGTGGCTCGACGTTCCTCTCCGGCATGTTCCACGACGAACCGAGCATCGAGTCGCTCAACGCGATGGGGCTCGACGTGTCCGGCGTGGGCAACCACGAGTTCGATGAGGGCACCGAAGAACTCCTTCGCATTCAGAACGGCGGCTGCCATCCGGAGGACGGCTGCTACTTCCCCGAGGCTCCCTACGCAGGCGCCGACTTCCAGTACCTCGCCGCCAACGTGGTGGTGAAGGAGACCGGTGAGACGCTGCTGCCGGGCACCACCATCAAGAAGGTGCAGGGCGTGGACGTCGGCTTCATCGGCATGACCCTGGAGGAGACTGACACCCTCGTCAGCCCCGCTGGCATCTCCACCGTCGACTTCAAGGACGAGGTCGAGACCGCCAACGCCCAGGCCGCGCTGCTCAAGAAGCAGGGCGTCGAGGCCATCGTCGTGCTGCTGCACGAGGGCGGCGTGAACCCTGGCTCCTACAACGGCTGCGAGGGGATCTCCGATCCCATCGTTCAGATCGCCGCCAACATGGACCCGGAGATCGACCTGATCGTGAGCGGGCACACCCACCAGGCGTACACCTGCGAGATCCCGGATCCCGACGGTGTCGACCGGCTCGTGACGTCCGCCGCCGACTACGGCCGCGTCGTCACCGAGACCGACCTGGTGATCAACCGTCGCACCAAGGACGTCGTCCGCGAGCTGAGCACCGCCACGAACCACCTCGTGGATCGTTCCACGGAGACCGGCGTGCAGCCGGACGCCGAGCAGACCGCCATCATCGCGAAGTGGGACGAACTGGCGGGCCCGCAGAAGGCCCAGGTCGTCGGCACCCACACCGAGGACATCATTGGTCACTCCTCACCCGCCAGCAACCGCGGCATCGAGACCCCGATGGCCGACATGATCGCCGACGCGATCCTCTGGGGGACGGACGGACCCGAGGAGGGTGGCGCCCAGATCGCGTTCATGAACGTGGGTGGCGTCCGCGAGAGCCTTCCGCTGGAGCCGAAGTACAACGAGGGCTCCGGCGAGATCACCTTCCAGGAGGCCTACGACATCGCGCCGTTCGGCAACCTGCTGGTGACGATCGATATGACGGGCGCCGAGATCAAGGCGGTACTGGAGCAGCAGTACGTGCCGTCCCGTGGGCGCCAGTACCTGGCCCTGGGAGTCTCGGAGGGCTTCTCCTACACCTGGGACAACAGCCGCAACGAGGGCGACAAGGTCCTCGCCGACACGATGATGCTCAACGGCGAAGAAATCCTGCCGACCGAGACCTACCGCGTCGCGACCCTCAGCTTCCTCGCCGAGGGCGGCGACAAGTTCACGGCCTTCATGGCCGGGAGGAACTTGGTCGGCGGGCCCGAGGACCTCGCCAACCTCGTCGCGTACTTCAAGGCGAACCCGGGCCTGGAAGCCCCGGAGAGCCGCGTCGCGGGTCTCTGACCGCCTCACCCCACCACATTTCCGGGTGGCAGTTCCCCAAGAATCCTTGGGGAACTGCCACCCGGAAACGCATCCCGGCCCGCACAGCCCGGCAGGGCCGGGCAGGGGGCAACCAGCTCAAAACTTCTTCTGCCAGACGCCCTCCAGGCCGACGGGGACGAACCCAAGGGCGTCGTTGATCGCGAGCATCCACCCGTTCTCGGCGGCGTTCCACGTGTGGACGCGCCGGGCGTCCGGGTTCACCTGGACCAGGCGCACCAGGTTGGCGGTCTTGGTCAGCATGCCGAGCCGGCGGCCCCGGTGCTCCCGCAGGACGAGCGTCTCCTCCTGCCAGATCCCGGCCGGGTTGTCCTCCGGCCACTGGAGCCGTGTGATCGCGGCGAGGCGTCCGGTCGGGACGTGGCGTGCGACCGTCACCAACCAGTGCAGGCCGGCCGCCGCGCCGCGCTCCTCGCCAGCACGCACGCGCTCGGCGTCCCACACCTGTTCGTCGAGGCCGAGGTCGCCCATCGGCGTGTCGGTGCTCATGCGTGACGACAGCCAGGCGACCCCGTCGAGGTGCTCGTCGGGCGTCCGGTCGACCCACCACAGCAACTCGAAGTCGGACGCCGTGGGCGCGGCCCGACGGGCCTCCTCGGCCAGCGCCCCCGCACGGGAGACCAGCGCGTCGTCCACCACCAGGGTGGAGGGCCGCTCGCACTGCTCGAGGGTGAACCCCTCGGCCACCAGCCACCGGCTGGCGGGACGCCGTCCGTCGACCGCGCCGGCCCCCGTCCGGGCGACCACGGCGTCCGGGCCGCTCCCCTCAGGGGAGAAGGAGTAGCTCAGCCAGGTCGTCCGGCCCTGCGCCAGCAGGTGGGGTGTGACGACCTCGAGCAGGGCCGTGGCCACCCCTCGGCCACGGTGGTCCGGGTGCGTCGTGATGAACACCTGCGCCTTCTCGGTGTCCTCCACCAGGGGAAGGAAGATGTTGGCCATGCCGAGCCCGTCCTCCGGTCGGCAGGTGTCGGGGTCGACCCCGTCCGCGAGCGCCACCCACAGGTGGGTGATGCCGTGCGCTGAGCCGAACAGCCGGACACTGAGGTGGCGTGCGGTGTCGGCGAAGTCGGTGTGGCCGTAGTCGGCGAAGACGCCGGCCCGGTCCAGAGCGCACGCGGCGTGCGTCAGGGGGTGGGGCTCGGCGTCCCGGCTCGCGGGCCGTGGAACGCGGTGGATCTGCATGGGGTACCTCCGGGTGGGCAGCCGCTCATGATGCACCCGCGCGGTGCGCCGGCACAAGGGGTCGAGTTGACTCACCTAAGACCTCCGCTTCGAGGGGGTCGTTGCCTCAGGTGAGTTTCTCCGGTTCGGGGGTGTCGTTGCCTCGCGTAAGGGTCTCCGCCTGAACGATCCGGGGATGGAGCTGACCTTGAGCGAGCGCAGGGCTGTCACGGTGAAGAAGGCGTTGGCCTACAAGGGGGCGGACCGGGCCGGGAAGTCGCGGATCCTGGACGAGTTGGTCGAGTTGACGGGCTGGCATCGTGACTATGCGCGGGCGGCGTTACGGGAGGTGCTGGTCGTCAAACCGGTCCGGCCTCGCAAGCCGCGGTCGCGGGTCTACGGCGATGACCTGCTGCCCGCCCTGGTGCGCTGTTGGACCCTGTTGCGGGCGCCGGCGGGGAAGATCCTGGCGCCGTTCATGCCCGTGCTGGTGCCCCTGCTGCGGGTGGAGGGGGAGATCGTCTTGGACGACACCCAGGCCGAGTTGTTGGCCGGTATCTCGGCGGCCACGATCGACCGGATGCTCGCCGGGGAGCGGAAGCGGATGACGCTACGCGGCCGGACGCACACCAAGCCGGGGTCGTTGTTGAAACACCAGATCCCGATCCGCACGTTCGCTGACTGGGACGATGCGACGCCGGGGTTCGTCGAGATCGACCTGGTCGCCCACGACGGTGGGGTGGCCTCGGGTGAGTACTGCTACACGTTGACGATGACCGATGTGGCGACGGGGTGGACGGTGAACCGGTCGGTGCCGAACCGGGCCCGTCGGTGGGTGATCGAGGCCATCGACCACGCCGCCGGGATGTTCCCGTTCCCGATCGTGGGGATCGATTCCGACAACGGGTCGGAGTTCATCAACCACCACTTCCTGCACTACTGCGAGACCCGCAAGATCACGTTCACGCGCGGGCGGGCGGGGAAGAAGAACGACGGCTGTTACGTGGAGCAGAAGAACTGGGCCCGGGTGCGGGAGTTGGTCGGCTACTACCGGTACGACACCGACGCCGAGCTCGAGCTGCTGAACCGGATCTGGGCGTTGGATGACGCGTTCGCGAACTACTTCCTGCCCAGCCTGAAGCTGGCCTCCAAGCACCGCGACGGCGCCAAGGTCGTCAAGAAGTACCACCAGGCCGCCACCCCGCACCAGCGTGCCCTCGCCCACCCCGCGACCCGGAAACGGCCCGTGATCACGATGAACGCCCGGTTCAAGAAGCTTCGCCTCGGTGCCCTGCAACGCGAGATCCTCCACCACACCGGACGCCTCGAAGCCCTCGCCCAGGCCAAGGGCCGTACCGCCCGGCAACGCCGTGCCGCGACCGGCTGAACCGGAGGAGACACGTGAGGCAACGACTCCTGCCGAACCGGAGGTCACAGGTGAGGCAACGACCTAATCCATCCGGAGGTATTGACATGAGGCATCACGG